>JBFXGQ010000138.1:0-9177 GCA_050177915.1 Pseudodonghicola sp.
GGGCCTGCCCGAGGCCAAGGCGCGCGGCTACAAGCCGGGGCGGTTCAGCTTCAACGTCAAGGGCGGCCGTTGCGAGGCCTGTCAGGGCGACGGGGTGATCAAGATCGAGATGCACTTCCTGCCCGACGTTTACGTCACCTGCGAGACCTGCAAGGGCAAGCGCTACAATCGCGAGACGCTGGAGGTTCAGTTCAAGGGCAAGAGCATCGCCGACGTTCTCGACATGACGGTCGAGGAGGCGCAGGAGTTCTTCAAGGCGGTGCCGAGCATCCGCGAGAAGATGGATGCGCTGCATCAGGTCGGGCTGGATTACATCAAGGTGGGCCAGCAGGCGACGACGCTGTCGGGCGGCGAGGCACAGCGGGTGAAACTGTCGAAGGAGCTGAGCCGCCGGTCGACCGGGCGCACGCTCTATATCCTCGACGAACCCACCACGGGGCTGCATTTCGACGATGTGAAGAAGCTGCTGGAAGTGCTGCACGAGCTGGTCGATCAGGGCAATTCGGTGGTGGTGATCGAACATAACCTCGATGTCATCAAGACCGCCGACCATATCATCGACATCGGTCCCGAGGGCGGCGACGGCGGCGGCGAGATCGTCGCCGAGGGCACGCCGGAGCAGGTGGCGGCGAACCCGCGCAGCCACACCGGACGCTATCTGAAACCCTTGCTCGACACCTCCCGCGTGGCGGCCGAGTGATGACCGAGGGGCTCGCCCTGGCGCTGGGATCGGGCGGCGCGCGCGGCTGGTGCCATATCGGCGTGCTGCGCGAGCTTGAGGTCCAGGGGGTGCGCCCGGCGATGGTCGCCGGCTGTTCGATGGGGGCGCTGGTGGGGGCGGCCTGGGCGGCCGGGCGGCTCGACGCGCTGGAGGACTGGGCGCGGGCGCTGACCAGTACCAGCTTCATGTCGATGCTGGACCTGCGGTTCGACCGCAGCGGGCTGATGCGCGGCGGCGCGATCATGGACATGCTGCGCGATCTGGGCCTGCCCGAGACCATCGAGGAGCTGGAGTTTCCCTATGCCGCGGTGGCGACCGACATGGCGACCGGGCGCGAGGTCTGGCTGCGCGAGGGGTCGCTGGCCGATGCCATCCGCGCCTCGATCTCGCTGCCGGCGATCTTCCGGCCGCATCGGATCGACGGGCGCTGGCTGCTGGACGGCGGGCTGATCAACCCGGTGCCGGTCTCGGCCGCGCGGGCGCTGGGGGCGCGGCGGATCATCTCGGTCAACCCCAACGACAAGGCGGGTGGGCCGCTGTGGAAACCCTCCGAGGGGCGGTTGTGGTCGGCGCTGCAGGCGCCCGAGCTGCTGGAGAAGCTGCCCGACGGCCTGCGCCGGCTGATCCCGGAGCGCGACAAGGGCCCGGCAGAGCCGAATTACTTCGACGTGATGTCGGCCTCGATCGACGTGCTGACCGAATTCCTGCGCAAGAGCCGCGAGGCCGCCGATCCCGCCGATCTGCCGCTGGCGGCGCATCTGACCGAGATGTCGACGCTGGAATTCTACCGCGCCGGCCACGCGATCGACGAGGGCGCGCGCATCACCCGCGCCGCCCGCGACCGCATCGCCGCGCTGATCGGTCGTTGACCGGGGCCTGAAACGGCGACTGAGGCGGGCTCAGTCCGTCTCGCTGGTGCTGAAGTGCAGCGCCGAATAGATCGGGCAGGTGCCCAGCAGGCCCGAGGCCATCGGCAACAGCCCCAGCAGGAGCAGCCAGCTGTAGGGGGCCGGGGTGGCGATGCTGTAGGCGATCAGCATCGCCACCCCCAGCAGGATGCGCCCGATCCGGTCGACATTTCCGAGATTGCTGTTGAACATGATGGTCCTCTTCACCAAAGCCACATCTGGGCGAAGTTCACCGCAGCGGCCTTAACGTTGGGTGAAGGGCGGGCCGGGCACGGCGGGAAAGTAATGAAAACTCGCAGCGTTTTCGGCATATGTCCCGCCGGCCCGGTCGGGCCTGGCCCGTCGGATCAGTTCAGGATCGCCGCCACGGCGCCGATCAGGTCCAGAACCTCGCGGGTGTTGCGGTCGACGCGATAGACGTAGTCGCCGAACCGGTAATAGGACTGGTAGGGATCCAGCCCGTAGCGGCCGGGATCGACGATCACGATGTAATTGTCGGGCAGCCGCTCGCCGCGCCGATAGACATGTTCGACGCGGTAGGTCGGCCTGTCGTCATAGACCGGCCCGGGGCCGTGGCCCTGCCGCGCGTGGCCCGGCGGCAGGCAGCCGTTGTGCTTCTTGGCCAGCCCCGGCGGGCAGCCTCCGGGCCCGCCGGCCGAGGCCGCCACGGGGACGATCGCGGGGGCAAGCGCCATCAGGGCGGCGGCGATCAGGATCGGTTTGCGCATCTTGCATCTCCTTTGTCCCACAGGATCTGGGAGACGGCGCGCGGTTTGCCAAGCGGCTTGATCGGGCGGCGGCGGCGATGCGCGGCGCGCCGCCGGAACGGCAGACGCGGATCAGCAAGAAGGCGCCGCGGGGCGGTGCCGCGGCGCCTTGCACTTGACAGCGGGACGACGTCTCAGCCGCGATGCCGCTTTTCGAACCGCGGCAGCATGGCGCTGAAATCCATGCCCTTGCCGTCTTCCTGCTCGACGAATTGCGCATAGAGCGTCTGCGCCAGCTGGCCCATCGGCGTGTCGGCATCGGCGCTTTCGGCGGCCTGCTGGCTCAGCCGCAGGTCCTTCAGCATCAGCTCGGCGGCGAAACCGGGCTTGTAGCCGTTGTCGGCCGGGCTCTGCGGGCCGACGCCGGGGGCCGGGCAATAGGCGTTCATCGTCCAGCTGTAGCCGGAGGAAGTCGAGACCACGTCGAACATCTTCTGCCGGTCGAGCCCCAGCTTGTCGGCCAGCGCGAAGGCCTCGCAGGTGGCGATCATGGTGACGCCGAGGATCATATTGTTGCAGATCTTGGCGGCCTGGCCGGCACCGGCGTCGCCGCAGTGCACCGCCTTCTGCCCCATGATGTCGAAGAGCGGCTTGGCGACCGCGAAAGCCGCAGCGGACCCGCCGGCCATGAAGGTCAGCGTGCCTGCGGTCGCACCGCCGACGCCGCCCGAGACCGGCGCGTCGACCGCCAGCAGCCCCGCCGCCTCGGCCTGGGCGGCCACCGCGCGGGCGCTGTCCACATCGACGGTCGAGCAATCGACGAAACAGGCGCCGGGCTTCATCGTCGGGATCACCTCGTTCGCCACGGCGCGCAGGATCTGGCCGTTGGGCAGCATGGTGATCACCACATCGGCCCCGGTCGCGGCCTCGGCGGCGGATTTGGCCAGGCTGACGCCCTCGACCGCCACATCGGCCATGTCGAAGCCCGTCACCTCATGTCCGGCGCGGGCCAGATTGGCGGCCATCGGCGCGCCCATGTTGCCCAGACCGATAAATCCGATCTTCATAGTCGTCTCCTCCCCTTCGAAAGTCAGCCCGTCGGCGCCCAGCGGCGCCAGCATGTGGCGCACTGCGCTGTCCGGCACCTCGCCGGTGGCGTGCTGCCACTGCGGATTGCGGTCCTTGTCGATGATCTGGGCGCGGATGCCCTCCAGAAAATCGCTGTCCGCCATCGACCGCCAGGTAAAGCGGTATTCCAGTTCCAGCGCCTGCCGGATGGTGGCATCGGCGGCGCGCAGCCGGCTCAGCATCTCGATGGTGCAGGCCATCGACAGCGGCGAATTGCGCGTCAGCGCCT
This sequence comes from Pseudodonghicola sp., assembly GCA_050177915.1. Classification (GTDB taxonomy): domain Bacteria; phylum Pseudomonadota; class Alphaproteobacteria; order Rhodobacterales; family Rhodobacteraceae; genus Pseudodonghicola. Next base: position 3,694 of record JBFXGQ010000138.1, read on the forward strand.
CGCGGGTGCGGGTGGCGAAATCGCTGTCGTCCGCGGCGAGCGAGGCGCGCACCGCCGCCAGCGTGCCACCGGCGAAATGCCGGTCGATCTGCGGCTGCAGCTCGGCCAGCGCCGAGGGCGGCGCGGGCAGGGCATGGGCCGCCACATGGCCGATGTCGCCGCTGGCCTCGAGCAGCTGGATCAGATCCGACCAGCGGTCGCGCGGGATGAAGTGATCGGCAAAGCCCGCGTGGATCGCATCGCCCGCCGCCATCCGCGCCGCCGTCAGCCCCAGGTATTCGCCCAGCCGCCCCGGCGCGCGCGCCAGCAGATAGGTGCCGCCGACATCCGGGATCAGGCCGATGCCGGCCTCGGGCATGGCGATGCGGCTGCTGTCGTCCACCACCCGGTGCGAGCCGTGGCAGCCGATGCCGACGCCGCCGCCCATGGTAAAGCCCTGCATCAGGCTGACCACCGGCTTGGGGTAGTCGGCGATATAGGCGTTCTGCCGGTATTCGTCGCGCCAGAAGTCGCGACCATAGGCTTAGTTGCCCATGGTGCCGGTCTGATACAGCTGGGCGATGTCGCCGCCGGCGCAGAAGGCCTTGTCGCCCACCGCGTCGATCACCACCAGCGCCACCTCGTCGTCGTCGTGCCACAGGCGCAGGGCGGAATCGATCGCCATGCACATGTCATAGCTCATCGCGTTCAGCGCCTGCGGCCGGTTGAAGGTGACGCGCCCCGCCTTGCCGGTGACGCGGATGTCGATATCGTTCATGTCCGTCCCCATCAGCGGTTGGCCAGCATGTGGCGCGCGACGATCACGCGCATGATCTCGTTGGTGCCTTCCAGGATCTGGTGCACCCGCAGGTCGCGGACCAGCTTCTCGATGCCGTAATCGGCCAGATAGCCGTAGCCGCCGTGCAGTTGCAGACACTGGTCGACCACCTTGGACCCCGCCTCGGTCACGAATTTCTTCGCCATGGCGCAGAACTTGGTGGCATCCGGCGCGCCCTGGTCCAGCTTCCACGCCGCCTGGCGCAGGAAGGTGCGCGCCGCCTGCAGCTCGATCTCCATATCCGCCAGCCGGAATTGCAGCGCCTGGAACTGGTCGATCGACTGGCCGAAGGCCTTGCGTTCGGACATGTATTGCAGCGTCAGGTTCAGCGCGGTCTGCGCCGCCCCCAGCGAACAGGCCGAGATGTTCAGCCGGCCGCCGTCGAGCCCCATCATCGCGTATTTGAAGCCGTCGCCCTCGACCCCGATCAGGTTGCCGGCGGGCACCTTGCAATCGTCGAACTGGACCTGGGCGGTGGGCTGGCTGCGCCATCCCATCTTGTCCTCGATGCCGCCGAAGCTGAGCCCCGGTGTGCCGTCCTCGACATAGACGGTCGAGATCCCCCTGGGGCCGTCGTCGCCGGTGCGCACCATGCAGACATAGGCGTCCGAATAGCTGCCGCCCGAGATGAAGGCCTTGGTGCCGTTCAGCACATAGCCCTCGTTGGTGGTCTCGGCCCGGGTCTTCAGCGCCGCCGCGTCCGATCCCGATCCCGGTTCGGTCAGGCAGTAGGAGAGCACCGTCTTCATGCTGACCGCATCGGCCAGCACCCGCGATTTCAGCTCGTCGCCGGCGAAGCTGTCGATCATCTTGGCGCACATGTTGTGGATCGACAGAAAGGCCGCCACCGAGGGGCAGGCCATCGACAGCGCCTCGAACACCAGCGTGGCATCCAGCCGGCTGAGCCCGGCGCCGCCCGAGTCTTCCGAGACATAGAGCCCGCCGAAGCCCAGTTCGCCCACCTGCGGCCAGAGCTCCTTGGGAATGGTGCCCTGCGCTTCCCAGGCGCGGGCGAAGGGCGCGATCTGCTCCTGCCCGAAGGCATGGGCCATGTCGAAAATCGCGTTCTGTTCCTCTGTCAGTGCAAAATCCATGCCGCGCCTCCCCTCGTTCGCCGGAATTGAACAGTCGTTATTTTATTACCCGTTGCCGCCCCCGCGCTTCAAGTCGCATTGCCGCAAACCGGGTTTGCGCGAATGCGGCTTCGGCCCCTCCTGCGCCGCCGCAGGGCTGCGCCCGAGCATAGCGGTTTCCGCGCAGCAGGGCGACCGCGGCACTTGATTTGCGTCGCGTCAGTTGTCATATTTTCTACGACAGATGACGTTTCCGGGCCGCGACACGCCCCGGAAGGTGAGGTGCGACATGCATGACATGGCAGTGGCGGAGGACGCCATCCTGGCCCGCACGGTCGAGCTGCTGGGCGGCGAGAAGGCCTTCAAGGCGCCGGTGACCAGCCGGCTCGACGCGCATGATCTGCTGCGCCACGGTCTGCCGGTGGCGGCGCTGAACCGCCTGCTGAAGCAGCTGCCGTTCCTCGCGCTCTCCGGGGACGATCTGGAACATGCGACCGGGATGAGCCTGCGGACCTATCAGCGCCGGCGCGAGGCGACCGCCAAACCGCTGAATCTGGAGCAGAGCAACCGGACCTGGAAATTCGCCGAGATCCTCGCCCGCGCGATCGAGATCTTCGGTTCGCAGGAGACGGCGGTCGACTGGATGACGCGGCCGGCCATCGGGCTGGACCAGCGCCGGCCGATGGATCTGATCGGCACCGCCGCCGGGGTGGAGTTGGTCGAGGATTACCTGACCCGCATCGACTACGGCATCTATACATGATGCCGTTGCCGCCGCCGCTTGGCGACGGGGCGTTGCGGCTGTGGCGGCTGGACCGGGCGCGGCATGCGGCGGTGTGGAACAGCGGCGAGGGCAGCTATCTGGCTGGCGGGCGCTGGAACGGCCGCGGTCGGCGGGTGATCTATGGGGCGCTCGATCCCTCGACCGCCATTCTCGAAGTGGCCGTGCACAAGACGTTCCGCAGTCTCGACACCGAACCGCATGTGATGACCTCGGCCCGGATCGCAGAGCCGGGGCAGGTGCATCTGCTGGACGTCGAGGCGCTGCCGAACCGCAACTGGCTGGTGCCCGGGGTGGCCGGTGCCGGGCAGCAGGCGTTTGGCGACGCGCTGCTGGAGCGGCACCCGATCGTCCTGCTGCCCAGCGTGGTGTCGCGGCAAAGCTGGAATGTGCTGCTGCGCGCCGACCGCGCGACCGCGCTGCTGGCGGATGTGACGCAGGAGGCCTTCGCGCTGGACCCGCGGCTGCATCCGGCGGCGCCGGGCGGCTAGAGGCCGGCTAGAGATCGGCGTGGAACTCCTCGATCAGATGGTGCACCACGGCGCGGCCGGGGTCCTGGCCCTGCGCCAGGGCCGCGGCGTGGATGCGGCGCTGGCGGCTGGCGCTGGTGCCGGTCTCGGCGATCTGGCGCAGGGCGGCGATCTCGGCATGGGTTCCCAGCGCCTCGGCATCCTCGGCCAGCAGGCCGATCAGCTCCTCGACCAGCTGCACCATCGGCTTGATCCGCCGCTCGCCGAAGTCGATCAGCCCCTCGCTCACCCCGTAGCGCTGTGCCCGCCAGCGGTTCTCGGCGATCAGGAAACGGTCGAAGTCGCGCCAGCGCAGGTTGCGGTCGCGCAGCCGCATCAGCATGCGGATCAGCGCCTGGGTCAGCGCGGCGAGCGACAGCGCATGCTCCAGCCGGGGCGAGACATCCATGATCCGGGTCTCCAGCGTCGGGAAGCGGTGCGACGGGCGCAGGTCCCACCAGATCTTGGTGGTATCCTCGATCAGCCCCAGCTCGATCAGCGCGCCGGTGGTGCGCTCGTACTCGGCCCAGCTGGAGAACGCCGGCGGCAGCCCGGTGCGCGGCAGGTTGTCGAACACGCTGATCCGGTAAGAGGCCAGCCCGGTATCCTCGCCCTGCCAGAAGGGCGAGGAGGCGGAGAGCGCCAGCAGATGCGGCAGGAAATAGCTGAGCTGCGGCATCAGCTCGATGCGCTGCGCCGGATCCTCGACCCCCACATGCACATGCATGCCGCAGATCAGCATGCGCCGCGCCACGCCCCCCAGCGCGTCGCGCAGGTCGTCATAGCGGTGCTTGCGGGTGTGATGCTGCGCCTTCCAGTCGGCGAAGGGATGGCAGCTGACCGCCAGCGGCGCGAGGTTGTGTTCGGCGGCGCGCCGGGCCACCATCGCGCGCAACCGCTTCAGATCCTCGCGCGCCTCGGCGATGTTCTGGCAGACGCGGGTGCCGACCTCGATCTGGCATTGCAGGAACTCGGGGCTGACCTGGCCCTGCATATCCGCCTGGCAGGCGCGCATCAGCGCCTCGGGCGCCACCGCCAGATCCAGCGAATCGCGGTCGACCAGCAGATATTCCTCTTCGATGCCCAGGGTGAAACTCGGCTGCATCGGCGCTCCCTCTCGGCTCGGGACCAGTGAACCGCGGCCTCGGCCGGTTGCCAAGCGAAAACACCGGGGCGCGACGATCGGCGGTTGCGTCGCAGGGCCGGGCAGGGCTATGCAGGCCCCCGCAATCGGACCCCGCAATCGGACCGCGTAATCAGACGGAGTGCCGCGCATGGCCAGGCCCACGCCCCCCGACCTCGACAGGCTGATCGACGGGCTCGACCCGGCCCGCCGCCGCCGACTGGCGCGCACCCTGGCCGAGCAGCAGGTGGAGCAGGCGCGGCTTGCCGCCTTCGAGGCCGAGGGCGGGCTGGGGCGGCCGGCCTATGCGCTGTCGCCGGGGATGGCGGGGTTCGACATCGCGCCGCTGGTGGCCGACTATCGGACCCATGCCGCGGCGCTGGCGCGGCTGATGGCGCCGGCGGGCACCGCCTCGGGCTATCGCGCCGGCAACGGCTATTTCGACCGGCCGGATGCCGAGGCGCTCTATCTGATGATCCGCCGCTTCGCGCCCGGGCGGGTGATCGAGGTGGGCTGCGGCAATTCCACCAGGGTGACCCGGCAGGCCGCGCTGGACGGCGGGCTGGAGACCGAGATCACCGCCATCGACCCCTGGCCGCGCGCCGATATCGCCGATGTGGTCGACCGTTTCGAACAGGCGCCGCTGGAAAGCGTCGATCCGGCGCTCTTCGCCGGGTTGCGGGCCGGGGATGTGCTGTTCATCGATTCCAGCCACCAGGTGCGGATGAGCAACGATGTGGCGCATCTGTTCTGTCGCATCATTCCGGCGCTGGCGCCGGGGGTGGTGATCCACGTCCACGACGTCTTCCTGCCCTACGAATACCCCAAGCGGTTCTTCTACGACTGCCCCTCCTGGGGCGAGCAATATCTGCTGCACGCGCTGTTGCAGGGCGGCGGCTATGAGATCCTGTGGCCGGGCTATCTGCTGCAGCGCGACCGCGCCGATGCGGTGGCGGCGCTGCCCTTCCTGGCCGAGGGTCGGGCACAGAGCTTCTGGATGCGCAAGCGCTAGCGGATCGGATTGGATCGCAGATCGGACCGTCCGCCCGGCCCGGCGGGGCCGCCGATGAACGGCTCTCGCAACGGAAAAGGGGCGCCCCTTTCGGTCCGCCCCTGTTTGCCTGTTTCTGCCTCGGATCGCTTACAGCAGCCGCACCTTGGTGCCGATCTGCACCATCGGA
>JBFXGQ010000139.1:0-9162 GCA_050177915.1 Pseudodonghicola sp.
TGACCAACGCCTTCGACCCGGGCGATCCCGGCACGCTGATCGACGATGCCCCCGCCGAGGGTCCCGGGGTCGAGATCGTGACCGGCCTGAATGCCTATGCGCTCACCCTGTTCGAACAGGACATGGTGGGGGTGAAGGGCTACGACCAGAGCGTGCTGGAGGTGCTGACCCGGCACCGGGTGCACATCGTCTCCAAGGCGACCAACGCCAATACGATCACCCATTACCTCGCCGCCCCGCTGAAAGCGGTGCGCCGGTCCGAACGCGATCTGGCCGCGCGCTATCCCAATGCCGATGTGACGGTGCAGGGGCTGGCGCTGGTCGCCGCGATCGGGCGGGATCTGGGCGGGCTGAACGCGGCGCAGGCGGGGCTGGCCGCGCTGCAATCGGCGCAGATCGCACCGCTGGCGGTGCAGCATCTGCCCGGCTCGGTCGATGTGCAGTTCCTGGTGCCCAAGGACGACCGCGACGCCGCCATCAAGGCGCTGCACCGCGCGCTGATCGAACAGCGCAAGGCCGACCCCAGGCCGCCGGTCCGCCTGCAACCGGCCAGCGGGACGGATCAGAAGGACGCGCCGCAGCTCAGCCAGGCGAGCTGAGCGCGGCGGCAGCGTTCCGACAGGGAGGGGGGGCAGGACCGCGCGGGCCCGCCCCTTTGCCGTTTGCACGGGATCAGGCCAGCAACCGCAGATTGGCGCGGAGCTGCGCCCGCAGATCCTCCAGCGGGCCGTTGACCAGCCGCGCACCGGTCTCGCGCAGGATCACCGTCGGCACCGAACGCACCTGCAACCGCCGCGCCAGCGCGCGATCCGCCTCGACGCCCGCGCGGGTCGCGGGGTCGGCCATCAACCGCGCCAGTTCTGCGGGCTCGAACCCGGCCTCCCGCCCCACCGCGGCCAGAACGCCCGCATCGGCCACGTTGCGGGCCTGGCCGATATGGGCGCGTTGCAGCGCGTCGAACATGCGCCAGTGCCCGGCCTGCCCCGCCAACCGCTCCTCCGCCTTGCAGGCCAGCGCCGCCGGCAGCCCGTGGGGATAGTCGAACCGCGCCCGGCGCATGCCATCGATATCGAACCCCTCGGGCGTGTCGCTGGCGGCGCGGCAGGCGACCCAATGGCCCAGAATCACCGCCTTGGCCTGCGGCAGGCCGCCTCCTCCATCCGCCGCGGGCTGTCCTGCAGCACGAAACAGCGGTGGCGGATGTCCAGATCGACCTCCTGCGCCAGCCGGTGCAGCCGGGGCGAGATGTTGAAGCACCATCCACACACCACATCGTGGAAGAAATCGAGCGTCAGGCGGGTCATGTCGGGTCTCCTTGGATCATCCTCGCACCAATCGCGGCGCAGGATCGCCGCCGCCCGCCCGGCGAATAAGCGCCCCGCCCGCAAGTCACTCTTTACCCGCATTGGACAATCGCGCCGCGGCGGCGAAGCTGCTAAGACATCCCCGGAGACAGGCGCGAAAGGCCGGCCATGGACAGGTTCTCAGTCATGAAGGCGTTTTGCCGGATCGTCGAACGCGGCAGCTTCACCCGCGCGGCCGAGGATCTGGGGGTGTCCGCCGCCCTGCTCAGCCGCGACATCAAGCTGCTGGAACAGAGCCTGGGCTGCGTGCTCCTGACCCGCACCACCCGCCGCATGGCGCTGACCGATCACGGCCGGATGTATTATGACGAGGCGCGCGGCATCCTCGACCGCGTCGCCGCGATGGAGGACCGGGTGCGCGCCGGCGCCGGCACCGTGGCGGGGCGGCTCAGGGTCAATGCGCCGCATTCCTTCGGCACCACCCTGCTGGCGCCGCTGCTGCCCCGGTTTCTGGAGCGCTATCCCGATGTCGATCTGACCCTGACGCTCGACGACCGGGTGATCGACATGGTCGAGGGCGGCTTCGATCTGTCGATCCGCATCCGCCCCGATCTGCCCGATTCCAGCCTGTTGGCCCGGCGTCTGGCCCGGGTGCGGCAGAGGCTGTTTGCCGCCCCCGCCTATCTTGCCGCCCGGGGTGCACCGCGCAGCCCGGCGGATCTGGCCGGGCACGACACGCTGGAGTTCCTGCATTCCACCCATACCGGCCAATGGGTCCTGACCGGCCCCGAGGGCACCACCATGATCGCGCTCAATTCGCGCCACCTGATCGGGTCGAGCCTGATCCTGCGCGACATGCTGATCGCGGGCCTCGGCATCGGATCGCTGCCCGATTTCATGACCGCCGATCTGCTGCGGCGCGGCGATCTGGTGCCGGTGCTGCCGGACCACGAACGCCCGCCCCGCCATATCTATGCGGTCACCGCCTCGCGGCTCAGCGCCGATGCCAAGACCGGCGCGTTCCTCGACTTCCTGCAAGCGGCGCTGCGCCCCGAGGCCGCGCATTCCTAAACCAGCGTAAAGAATGACTTGCGCGCGGCCCGGTTATTCCGGCCCCCCGGCCGGGGCATCTTCCCCCCAAGCGAAACAGACTTGCAGGAGCCCCCGATGACCCGTGTTCTCATTCTCTACTATTCCAGCTACGGCCATATCCGCCAGATGGCCGAGGCCGAGGCCGATGGCGCCCGTTCGGTCGCCGGCGTTCAGGTCGACCTCCGCCGCATCCCCGAAACCGTGCCGCAGGCGGTGCGCGAGGCTGCCGGTTACGTCGCCGACGACACGCCGGAGGCGACGGTGGCGATGCTGCCCGATTATGACGCCATCATCTTCGGCACCCCCACCCGCTTCGGCACCATGGCGGCGCAGATGAAGCAGTTCCTCGACATGGCCGGCGGGCTCTGGGCGCAGAACGCACTGGTCGGCAAGCTGGGGGCGGTCTTCACCTCGACCGGCGCGCAGCATGGCGGGCACGAGGCGGCAGTACTGACCAGCCATGTGCCGCTGATGCATTTCGGCATGCTGGTGACCGGGCTGCCCTATACCTTCGCCGGCCAGACCCGGATGGACCAGGTGGTGGGCGGCTCGCCCTATGGCGCCGGCACCGTGGCGGGCGGCGACGGCTCGGTCCAGCCGAGCGAGACCGATCTCGCCGGCGCCCGGTTCCAGGGCCGCCATGTGGCAGAGCTTGCGGCGCGGCTCGCCGCCGGCGCCGACGCGCGGCCCGACAGCGCCGCGGCCTGAGCCCGCCGGGGCGGCGGCGCGCCCTGCCGCCGCCCCCTTTCCCGAGGAGTTCCGAGATGTCCCGTCCCGCCGATCTGATCCTGACCGCGCTGGCCCCCGCGATCTGGGGCAGCACCTATTTCGTCACCACCGAGTTTCTGCCGCAGGGCTATCCCGTCACCCTCGCGGTGCTGCGGGCGCTGCCGGCCGGGCTGCTCCTGCTGCTGCTCGTCCGCCAGCTGCCGCCGCGCGCCTGGCTGGGCCGGGTGCTGCTGCTGGGGGCGTTCAACTTCGCCATCTTCTGGGTGCTGCTCTTCGTCGCCGCCTATCGGCTGCCCGGCGGGGTGGCGGCGACGCTGGGGGCGATGCAGCCGCTGATCGTGCTGCTGCTGGCCCGGCTGGCGCTGGGAAGCCAGATCCGCCCGCTGTCGGTGCTCGCCGCGCTGGCCGGGCTCGGCGGCGTCGCGCTGCTGGTGCTGGGGCCCGATGCCGCGCTCGACCCGCTGGGGGTGGCCGCGGGCCTCGGCGGGGCCGCCGCCATGGCTGCCGGCACCGTCTTCAGCCGCAAGTGGCAGCCGCCGGTGCCGCCCCTGACCTTCACCGCCTGGCAGCTGACCGCCGGCGGGCTGCTGCTGGTCCCGGTGGCGCTGATCACCGAGCCGGCGCTGCCGATGCCGGACGCCGCCGCCCTCGGCGGCCTGCTCTACCTCGGCCTGATCGGCGCGGCGCTGACCTATCTGCTGTGGTTCCGCGGCATCGCCCGGATCGAGCCTGCCGCGATCTCCATGCTGGGGATGATGAGCCCGGTGACCGCCGTGCTGCTGGGCTGGCTGGCGCTGGGGCAATCGCTGAGCGGGCTGCAGGCGGTGGGCGCGCTGGCGGTGCTGGGCTCGGTCTGGCTGGGCCAATGGGCGGCACGCCTGCCCGCCGCCCCGCGCCGGGTGACCGCCTAGCTCGCCCGGTGGGCGTGGATCATGTCGGCGGCCTTTTCCGCGATCATGATGGTCGGCGAATTGGTGTTGCCCGAGGTGATCCGCGGCATCACCGAGGCATCCACCACCCTGAGCCCCTGCACCCCGTTCACCCGGCAATCGGGCGCCACCACCGCGCGCAGGTCGCCGCCCATCCGGGCGGTGCCCACGGGATGGAAGATCGTGGTGCCGATCTCTCCGGCAGCGCGGATCAGATCCTCCTCGCTCTCATAGCCCGGGCCGGGGCGGAATTCCTCGGGGCGGTACTTGGCCATCGGCTCCGCCGCCATGATCTGCCGGGTCAGCCGGATGGCGCGGGCGGCAATGATCCGGTCAGCCTCGGCCGAGAGGTAATTCGGCGCGATCTCCGGCGCCGCGGCGGGGTCGGTCGAGGTGATCTCGACATGGCCGCGGCTTTCCGGGCGCAGGTGGCAAACGCTCGCCGTGACCGCCGGGAAATCGTCGAGCGGCTGGCCGAAGGCCGGCAGCGACAGCGGCTGCACGTGATATTCCAGATCGGGCGTCTCCACATCCGGCGAGGAATAGGCGAAACCGCCCAGCTGGCTCGGCGCCATCGACATCGGGCCGGTGCGGAACATCGCATATTCCAGCCCGATCTTCGCCTTGCCCCAAAGCGTCGAGGCCAGCGTGTTCAGCGTCCTGGCGCCGGGGACCTTATAGGCGCAGCGCAGTTGCAAATGGTCTTGCAGGTTGCGCCCCACATCGGGGGAATCGCACAGCACCTCGATCCCGTGTTTCTGCAACAGCGCCCCCGGCCCGATGCCCGAGAGCTGCAGCAGCTGCGGCGAGCCGATGGCGCCGGCCGACAGGATCACCTCGCGCCGCGCCCGCAGCGCCTCGCCGCCGATCAGCTGCACACCGACCGCGCGGCGCCCGTCGAACAGCACGCGCGCGCATTGCGCATGGGTCCGCACCGTCAGGTTGGGGCGATCCTTGGCCGGGGCGAGGAAGCCGCGGACCGTGTTCCAGCGCCAGCCGGATTTCTGGTTCACCTCGAAATAATTCACTCCGAAATTGTCGCCGGTGTTGAAATCGTCGCGATGCGGGATGCCCACCGCCTCGAAGGCGCGGGCGACGTCGTCCAGCACCTCCCAACGCAGGCGTTGCTTCTCCACCCGCCATTCGCCCCCGGTTCCGTGGCTGGCGGAGCGGCCGGCAAAGTGATCCTCGGACTTCAGAAAATAGGGCAGCACGTCGTCCCAGCCCCAGCCGGTGCAGCCCAGCTGCCGCCAGTCGTCGTAATCCCGCGCCTGGCCGCGCAGGTAGAGCATGCCGTTGATCGAGGAACAGCCGCCCAGCACCTTGCCACGCGGATAGCCCAGCGCACGGCCGTTCAGCCCGGGCTCTTCCCGGGTCTTGAAACACCAGTCGGTGCGCGGGTTGCCGATGCAATAGAGATAGCCGACCGGGATATGGATCCAGTGGTAGGTGTCGCGCCCGCCGGCCTCCAGCAGCAGAACGCGGGCCATCGGGTCCTCGCTCAGCCGGTTGGCCAGCACGCAGCCGGCGCTGCCGCCGCCCACGATGATGTAATCGAACGCCTGCCCGTCCATTCGTCCGTTCCTCCCCCCGGATCCCGTCGGACAATCCTCAACCACAATCGCGGCGCGGTCCAGCCCGGACCGGCGTCACGACGACTTAACGGTTCCAACCGTTTCCCAACTGCCATATGGTCCGCGCCATTGCGATCCCGCCTGACGAGAGGCCCCTGTCCACGGATGTCCAGATTTGACGGATACGTGCTGCGCCAGCTGCTGGTGCTCTTCGGTTTCTTCCTCCTCGTCCTGGTGGGGGTCTTGTGGATTTCGCGCTCGGTCAGCCTGTTCGACAAGCTGATCGGCGGCGGCCAGCCGGCGCTGGTGTTTCTGGAGTTCACCGCGCTGTCGCTGCCGACGCTCATTCGCACGGTGATGCCGATGGCCGCCTTCGGCGCCGCCGTCTACGCCACCAACCGGCTCAGCCGCGATAGCGAGATGACGGTGATGCTGGCCACCGGCGCCAGCCCGATCCGGCTGGCGCGGCCGGTGCTCTATTTCGGCATGGTGACGGCGGTGATGATGGGGGTGTTGACGATGTATCTGCGCCCCGCCTCGATCCTGCAGCTGGGCGTGCGCGAGGCCGAGGTGACCCGCGATCTGACCGCGCAGCTGCTGAACGAGGGCAGTTTCATGCACCCGGCCAAGGGCGTGACCTTCTACATCGGCAAGATCGACATCGACGGCACCCTGAACGACGTCTTCCTGTCCGACCGCCGCGACCCGCAGCATCCGGTCACCTATACCGGCGCCCGCGCCTTTCTGGTCCGCGACGGCGAGCGGATCAGCCTGGTGATGGTCCAGGGCGTGGCGATGAGCTACAACGCCGAAGGCAACACGCTCTCGACCACGCGGTTCGAGGATTTCTCCTACGACATCACCTCGCTGGCGGCGGGGCACGACGGCACCGGTCGCAACCTGCGCGGCATCCCCACCGCGGAACTGCTCAGCCCCGCGGGCCGCGCCCAGATCGTCGCCGCGGAAGGCTATAGCGCCGGCGAGATCACCGAGGAGCTGCACGAGCGGCTGGCCTGGGTGCTGATCTGCATCGCGGTGCCGCTGGTGGGCTATGCCACGCTGATGATGGGCGGTTTCTCGCGCTTCGGGCTGTGGCCGCAGGTGCTGACCGCCTTCGCGGTGCTGCTGCTGCTCGAGGGGATGCGGGGTGCCGCGACCTCGGTCGTGGTGGCGCAGCCGCAGCTGTGGTGGCTGCTCTATCTGCCGACGTTGCTGGGCTTCGCGCTGGCCGGGCTGTTCCTGCGCGCCGCCGGCCGGCCGCTGGGCCTGATCCTGCGACGTGGCCGCGCCGCCCGGACCACGAGCTGAGAGGGGCGGGTCATTTCCGAGTTGAACAATCGCCGCGACAGTGTATTCAGGCGCGACCGGTACGCCCCGGCGCACCGGGCTTGGCGCTGGCCCGGCAGCCTCCTCAGACGGGCGGGTTGCCGCAGCGCAGGGCACCACGGTGCAAACGCCCGCCGCCCCGGCTATACTGCACCCGGAACCAGCACGAACCCGAGGCCATGAAGCTCTCCATCGTCATCCCCATGCATAACGAGGCCGAGAACGTCGTGCCGCTGGTGCGCGAGATCGACAGCGCCTGCGCCGGCCTGCCCGACAAGGAACTGATCCTGGTCGACGACGGCTCCTCGGACGACACCGCGCGGATCATCCGCGATCTGCAGCAGGACCACCCCTGGCTGCGGCTGCTGCAGCATCCCAAGGCCGGCGGCCAGTCGGCGGCGGTGCACAGCGGCGTGCAGGCCGCGCACGGCGAGATCGTCTGCACCCTCGACGGCGACATGCAGAACCCGCCGTCCGAGATCCCGAAACTGGTGGCGCCGCTGATGGCGCCCGACGCGCCTGCCGATCTGGGGCTGGTCGCCGGCCAGCGGGTCAAGCGGCAGGACACCTGGTCGAAGAAGATCGCCTCGCGGTTGGCCAACGGCCTGCGCGCCTGGATGCTGAACGACCAGACCCGCGACACCGGCTGCGGGCTCAAGGCGTTCCGCCGCGACGCCTTTCTGCAGCTGCCCTATTTCAACCACATGCACCGCTATCTGCCGGCACTCTTCGCCCGCGACGGCTGGCAGGTGGCACATGTCGACGTGGCCCACCGCGAACGCGGCGGCGGCGCATCGAAATACAACAACCTCCAGCGCGCGCTGGTGGGGATCCACGACCTGATCGGGGTGGCTTGGCTGATCCGCCGCGCCAAGACCGCGCGCGCCATCGAAGCGCCCGCCCCCCGCAGCGAAGAGGGCGCCGCATGATCGAAACATTGCTGGGCTTCTTCAAGGTCGAAACCCGGGCCGAGCTGATCTGGGTGATCATCGGCCTGGGCGCGCAACTGCTGTTCTCGATGCGCTTCATCATCCAGTGGATCGCGTCCGAGAAGCAGCGCCGCTCGGTGGTGCCGGAACTGTTCTGGTGGTTCTCGATCACCGGCGGGGTGACGCTGCTGGCCTATGCGCTGCACCGGCAGGACCCGGTCTTCATCCTCGGCCAGTCGCTGGGCGTGGTGATCTACATTCGCAACCTCTGGCTGATCTATGCAGAAAAGCGCGCCTCGCGGACCAGCCACTGATCCGCTCTGGATCGGGATCGCAGCGGTTGCGGCGATCACGCTCTATCGGGTGGGGCTGCTGGCCTTTTCCACGGCGGAGCTGTTCGTCGACGAATCCCAATACTGGCAATGGGGGCAGGAGCTCGACTGGGGCTATTACTCCAAGCCGCCGCTGATCGGCTGGGTGCTGCGCGCGGCGACCGAGCTGGCGGGCAGCGACGCCACCTTCTGGGTGCGGCTGCCGGTGACGCTGTTCCATGCCGCCACCGCGCTGGTCCTGATGGGCGCCGCCCGGCAGCTGACCGACGCCCGCGCCGCGGCGATGGTGGCCATCGCCTATATCAGCCTGCCGGTGGTCTCGGTGGGGGCGCTGCTGATCTCGACCGACACCATCCTGCTGCCGTTCTTCGCCGGTGCGCTCTGGCTCTGGCTGCGGCTGACGGCGCGCGCCTCGGTCTGGACCGCCGCCGGGCTGGGGCTCTGCCTCGGGCTGGGGATGCTGGCGAAATACGCCGCGATCTATTTCGTGCTGGGCGCCGGTATCGGCGCAGCGCTGGTGCCGCAGGCGCGCATCGGCTGGCGCGACGCCGCCATCGCCACAGCGGTGTTCCTGCTGGTGATCTCGCCCAATCTGGTCTGGAACCTGCAAAACGACCTGATGACCTTGTCGCATACCGCAGACAACGTCGACTGGGTGCGCCGCCCCGGCATCCACCTGAACCCGCGCGGCGCGGTGGAGTTCCTGCTGTCGCAATTCGGGGTGATGAGCCCGGTGTTCTTCGGCGCCTATCTGGTGATCGCGCTGCGCGCCCTGCGGCGAGCGGATTGGAAGGGCCGCTGGCTGGTCTGGATGTCGGCGCCGACCCTGCTGCTGGTCACGGTGCAGGCGCTTCTGTCCAAGGCCTATGCCAACTGGGCTGTGACCGCCTGTCTGGCGCTGCTGCTGCTGGTGATCCCGGTGCTGTGGCACCGGGCGCGCATGTGGC
>JBFXGQ010000140.1:0-9137 GCA_050177915.1 Pseudodonghicola sp.
CGGCGACCCGATCTGCGATATGGCGGACCATCGACAGGTCGTGACTGATAAAGAGATAGGTCAGCGACAACTGCTTCTGCAGATCTTTCCGCAGGTTGACGACCTGAGCCTGAATCGAGTCGTCAAGGGCGGCGATCGGTTCATCGCAGACGATGAAGTCGGGATTCAAGGCCAGCGCCCGTGCGATCCCGATGCGCTGGCGCTGGCCGCCGGAGAACGAACTGGGATATCGGTTGAGGAATGCGCGATTGAGCCCCACCGCATCCATCAGGTCGCAAACCCGCGCGATCCATTCCTTGCGCGTCAGGCCGGAATGTTCGTTGAGCGGCTCGGCGATGATTTCGGCGACGGTCATCCGGGGGTTCAGGCTGGCCTGCGGATCCTGGAACACCATCTGCATCCGCGTTCTCATCGCGCGCATCTGCCGGGCCGCCAGCGAGGTGACCTGACACCCGTCGAAAATCACCTCTCCCGAGCTGGGCTCGCTCAGCCTGAGCAGACCGCGGCCGCAGGAGGATTTCCCGCATCCCGACTCGCCGACCAGACCGAGCGTTTCGCCCTTGTATATGGTGAAGCTGACCCCATCGACCGCCTTCACATTGCCGACCTGACGCCGGAACAGCCCGCCGTAGGTCGGGAAATGCAGTTTCAGGTCGCGCACTTCCAGAAGCGTCTCAGACATAATCAATCACCTCCCGAAGCGGCCAGTGGCATGCCACGTCATGTCCGCCTCCCAAGGGGTGCCGGAGCGGGAGCTCGCACGCGCAGCGGCCGTTGGCATAGCTGCATCGGGTCCGGAAGGCGCAGGAGTTTGGCGCTTCGGTCAGGATCGGCGGCATGCCTTCGATTGTCCGAAGACGGTCGTGCTTGACCCCGCCCGCGTTCGGCATGGTGCCAAGCAGGGCGCGGGTGTAGGGATGCGCCGGCCGCGCGAAGATGTCGTCCACCGGCCCGTGTTCGATCACCTGGCCCGCATACATCACCAGCACCCGGTCCGCGATGTCCCTGACCACGTTGAGATCGTGGGTCACCCAGATCACTGCCATGCCGAGCTTCTGCTGCAGTTCGCGCATCAGCTCGATGATCTGCGCCTGAATGGTCACATCCAGCGCGGTCGTCGGCTCATCCGCGATCAGGAGGGTCGGATCGCAGGCCAGGGCAATCGCAATCATGACCCGCTGGCGCATGCCGCCGGAGAACTGGTGCGGGTATTCGTCGACGCGCCGCCCCGGGTCCGGAATGCCGACCAGGCTGAGCAGTTCGACGGCGCGCGCGCGCGCGGCCCGCCGGCTCAGTCCCAGATGCTTGCGCAGCGGTTCCATCATCTGAAAGCCGACGGTGAAGACCGGGTTCAGCGAGGTCATCGGGTCCTGGAACACGAAACCCACCTTCTTGCCCCGCAGATCGCGCATCGCGTCGTCATCGAGCGTTGTCAGCTCCTCGCCTTCGAGCAGGACCTGTCCGCCGCGCAGCTGGGCGGGCGGCGAAGCCAGCAAGCGGACCAGCGACATCATGGTCACGGATTTGCCCGAGCCGCTTTCGCCGACAACGCCCAGCGTTTCGCCCCGGCTGAGCGCGAAGCTGACGGAATTGACCGCATGGATCGTCGCCTTGCGGGTGTGGATGACCGTCTCGAGATTGCGGACTTCGAAGATCGGAGCGGTTGCACCGGCGCCCGCCGCGCCGGGCATTTCAGGGTGGCAAACGGGCATTCCTACCGGCCTCTTTCGAAAGGCGTTAACGTCTGGTGGCGGCCGCATCCGCGAACCGGCACATTGCGGATTTTCCCGCCGCCGATGGCCCTTGCGATCCTGTCGCCGTCGTTGCGCGGCATCTGATCGTCAACCGGCGGCGTCCGGTCGGTTTCGCTGGCTGCCATCCTCCGGTTCAGATCGAATGGCTTGAGTGTCGGATGATTGGATATGTCCGGTCTCCCTGATTTTCCCGCCGACAGCGCGACGACCCCTGGCCCGATCGTTTCCGGCTCGGGCAGGCTGGTTCCCCCGAGCATCGACCTCGATGCAAGGTGGTTTCGGAAAGTGTCGGATCAGCTTTCGGGTGAGGAGAAACGCCGGGTCGTCCTCTTCCGCTGAACCACGATCTGGGAGATTTCTGGCAGAGGAAGGATATGCAATCCAATACTATTTGGATATGTCTTGATATTGAAAATAGAATGATGGATGGGGTCAAGGCTGCCTCGCTCGGCCGGGGCGCCATTGTCAATACCGCCTGCATTGTGCGGCAAGGCGCGTTTGTCTTTCGCCGGACCGTCTTGCCCGGAGGTGAGGGCGCGCAAACGGCGCGGCTCCGGTTTGGCATGTGCTGTGGAGGAGGAGGGGGGAGTGGGGACGCCGGCGCCAGATCGGTTTTTTCGGAATAAATTGAAGCGCCAACAAAAAAGGCCGGCGAAGCCATCCGCTCCGCCGGCCGCAGGTTCAGAATGCGATCAGACTTTCACACGTCCCTTGGCGAGGGCGTTGTAGATAACGCCGCCAAGGATGGCGCCGATGACCCAGTTGTAGCCGGACAGGAACGCGAACCACGGAACCCAGACCGTCGCGACAGAGAAGACGGCCGCGACTGCAAAGGCCTTGACCGCAGTCGTGTTCCAGCCGTTGTCGTAGTGGTAGATGCCGTTCTCCATATTATAGAGATCGTCCAGATTCAGGTTCTGGTTCCGGTGCAGGTAGTAGTCGACGATCATGATCCCGAAGATCGGGGCAAGCGTCGCGCCGAGCGTGTTCACGAAACCGCCGATTCCGAACTGGCTGATGAAGCTGGTCCAGAAGGCGCCGATCACCAGCGCGAAGACCGAGGTGATCAGGCCGGCGGCGCGGAAGCTGATCCTGTCGGGATTGAGGTTGGCGATGCCGTTAACCGCGGGGATGAAGTTGGCCACGAGGTTGATGCCGACTGTCGCTGCAAAGAAGGTGATTGCGGCGATCACGCTCAAGAGCACGCTGTCGGTCCGTTCGACGATCTCGGTCGGGTTGATGATCTTTTCGCCAAACACGACGGCCGCGCCGCCGGTGGTCAGAAGCGCCAGCGCCGAGAACAGGATCATGTTGAACGGCAGGCCGGCCAGGTTGCCCCGCACCATCGTCGGCTTGTCCTTGGCATAGCGCGAGAAGTCGCTGAAATTGATCATCACCGCCGCGAAATAGGCCACCATGGTGCCGACAATCGCGATGAACCCCTTGAACTCCGAGGCGAAGGTGCCTTCCGGATTGGCGAAGATCGTCGCGGTGGCCGACAGCAGTTGCCCCTCCGAACGCTGCCAGAGCACGACGACAAGGCCGATCATCACGAGGTAGACGAAGGGGCCGGCGATGTTCAGGAAGGCTTCGACCCAGCCCATGCCGCGCCAGAAGATCACGATGTGGAAGGCCCAGACGATCAGGAAGGACGCCCAGTCGATGCCGGTCAGGCCGAATACCTCGGTGCCGCCGTGCACGCCGGTGAGCGAGCGGATCAGCAGCGCAAGCGCGGTCGAGGCGAAATAGACCTGAACGCCGTACCAGAAGACCGCCACCGTCGCGCGCAGCACGGCGGGCAGTTTCGCTCCCTGGGTGCCGAGACTGGCGCGGGCCAGAACCGGATAGGGGATGCCGTATTTCTCACCGGCGGCGCCGGACAGGTTCACCATCCACATGACGAAGACCCCGGCGGCGATCAGCGCGGCAAAGGCGGTCCAGCCGCCGACGCCGTAGGAGATGAAGAGAGAGGCCACCAGCGAATAGCCGAACAGCGACTGCACGTCGTTGGCCCAGATATTGAAGATGGCGAACCAGCCCCAGGTCTTCTCGTCGGCGCCGACGGGGTTCAGTGTGCCGTTTCCCTCGGGGTCCAATGTGCCGCCATGCGCCACATGGGGTTGGGTGTTCGAAGTCATATGTGTCGTCTCCCTGGTGCCGCCCGGTCGCAGCGGTTCTAGGGCACGCTGAACACGGCATCGTTTTACAATTGCAACTAACATTTTAGGAGATATTCTATCTGCGTGAATATAGAGAATGTCAGATAGGACCTTCTCGGAAAACCTATTAATTCCGAACTCAGAGGCTTGGATGAATCGGTCGCAAGAAAGCTCGCGGTTGGACGACAAAGCGCAGAACGCCCTGTGGGAGGCTCTGCGAACGGGAAAGCTGCGCGAAGGGCAGTTCCTGTCGATGCCGCAACTTGTCGACCTGCTGGACTGCCCGATCGCCGCGATCCGGGATGCAGTCAAGCAGGGCAGCGCCCTGGGCCTGCTGACCACGCTGCCGAAACGCGGGGTGCAGGTGATGGAGGCGCGTCCGGAAACCATCCGGGAATGTCTCGACCTGCGCATGGTGCTGGATCAGGAGGGGGCGCGGCGGTGGATTGCCGGCGGCGCGATTTCCGGTCTGGCAGAGCTGCGGGCGCGGCATGAGGAGATGCGGGACGCCGCCCGCACGGCGACGGCGAGCGGTCTGCCGCCGAGAGCTATCGCCATCGATCTTTCGTTGCACGATTTCCTGGCCGAGGGGCTTGGCAATTCGCTGCTGGCGGTGGCCTATGCCGCAAACAGGATGCGCATCGCCATCATTCAGAACGCCCGCCCGTTTCTCGAGAACCGGATCGTTTCGGCGATGGAGGAGCACCTTGCGATCATCGACGCTGTCGAAGGTCTCGACGTGGCGGCGGCGACGGCGGCCATCAGATACCACTATGAGCAGACGCTGCGGTGGTGGGGCGTCACCTGACCCGGCCCGGCATCTGACGATCTGGCCGCCTCGCGACCGGGCCGGCGACGGTCACCGGCCGGGCCGCGTCTGCGGCACGATCCCGCTGGATATCAGCCGCGCGATCTCCTCCTCGGAATAGCCGACGTCGCGGAGTATCTCGACGCTGTGCTGGGCGAACCGGGGCGGGGGGCTCCGGTAGGCGGGCGCGGTCCGCGACAGGCGAACAGGGGCCCCCACGCCGCGGTAATCGCCCATGTCCACCCGCATGTCACGATGCGCCGTGTGCGGGTGGGCAAGGCTTTCGGCGACGTCGAGCACCGGACCGGCGGGCACCCCGGCGCGGATCAGCCTGTCGGCCAGCGCGCCGCCATCCATCCTCGCCATCGCGGCTTCCAGCGCGTGCCTCAGGGCCTCGCGGTTGATCACACGATCTGTGTTCGTCGCAAACCGAGGGTCCGCCGCGATCCCCGGCGCCCCGATCTCGGCGCAGAGCTTCTGGAACTGCCGGTCGTTGCCCACGGCCAGATACACCGCCCGGGTCGCCGTGGCATAGGTGGAATAGGGCGAGATGTTGGGGTGGTCGTTGCCGGTGCGAACGGTGGTCTTTCCCGACATCAGGTAGTTCGCCGCATGCGGATGCAGCAGCGATATCGCGGAATCGAACAGCGTGGCGTCGATGAATTGCCCGCGTCCGCTGCGGCCGCGATCATGCAGCGCCAGCAGGATGCCGATGACGGCATTGAGACCCGTGACCATATCCACCACCGGCAGGCCGACGCGTTCGGGTCCCCCCGCGTCGGTTCCGTTCACGCTCATCAGCCCGCACATGGCCTGCAGGATGGCATCATAGCCCGGCAGGCCGCCCAGCGGGCCGTCTGCGCCGAAACCGCTGACGCGGCAATGGATCAGCCGGGGGAACCGCTCGGACAGCACGTCATGGAATCCCAGCCCCCATTTTTCCATGGTGCCGGTCTTGAAGTTCTCGAGCAGCACATCGGCGCCGTCGAGCAGCCGCAGCAGGACCGCGCGCCCCATGTCCTGGCTCAGATCCAGCGCCATGGCGCGCTTGTTGCGGTTCAGCCCGTCGAAATACGAGGCCGTGCCATCGCGGAAGGGCGGGCCCCATTCCCGCGTCTCATCGCCCGCGGGCGGCTCGATCTTGATCACATCGGCCCCGTGGTCGCCGAGGATCTGGCCGGTCAGCGGCCCGCCCAGCACCCGGCTGAGGTCGATCACCTTCAGGCCGCGCAACGCGCCGCCCGGCATGTCCATCGGGTCCGTCATCCTGCCGCGTTCCGCGCATCGGCCGCATCGGGCGTTTCGTCAAGCAGCCGCGCCGCCAGATCGGCTTCATCGGGGTCGCGCGCAAAGGGCTCTCGCGAAGACAGCTTGTGACGCAGGACCGATTGCGCGATCGCCAGCCGGCCGCCGGGGGCCGCATTGTCCACCTGCCGCAACCGCGCGTCCTCCCAGGCCAGAAACACCGCCGAGGTCGCGTTATAGACGGCGCTGGCCGCCGCGCGGGTCTCGATCTCGCGGTCGCGGTCATGGGCGACCGCGTCCAGCATTTCGGCGGCGCGGGCGAAATGATCGGCGATCGCGGCTTGCGGCGCGCCCAGGGTTTCGCGGGTTTCCGCGAGCAGTCCCTGCACATGCGTTTCCAGCGCGCTCAGCGCGTCTTCGCGCCGCACCGCCCGGGCCACGTCGAGGGCGACGATATTGCTGGTTCCCTCCCAGATGGATCCCAGATGCGCGTCCCGCAGCACGCGGGCGTCCGACCATTCCTCGATATAGCCGCAGCCGCCGCGCACCTCCATCGCGTCGCCGGCCACCTTGCGGGCATCGCGGCAGGTGCGGAACTTGACCAGCGGCGTCAGGATCCGCAGCACCTTTGCCTTCGCGGCCTCTCCCGCATCGGCGCGGCGCAGAACGTCGGCGGTGTGGAACACCATCGACCGGCCCTGTTCGGCGGTGGTGATCATCTTGAGCAATTGCCGTCGCATCACCGGCAGGTCGATCAGCCGTTTGCCGAAGGCCATGCGGTTGCGCGAGATGAAAAGCGCCTCGGTCACCGAGCGGCGCATCAGCCCGGCGGAACGCACGCCGTTGGCCAGCCGCGACATGTTGATCATGTCCGTCATCTGCTTGAAGCCCTGGCCGGGCTCGCCCACAAGATAGGCGGTGGCGCCTTCCAGCGTGATCTCGCCCGATGCCATCGACCGCGTGCCCATCTTGTCCTTGAGCCGCAGGATCCGATAGGCGTTCCGGCTTCCGTCGGGGCGGTGGCGCGGCAGGAGAAACAGCGACAGGCCCTTTGTGCCGGCGCCGCCGTCCTCCGGTCGTGCCAGGACCATGCCGAGTGCGGCATCCGGGTTCGAGCAGAACCACTTGTCTCCGTAAAGCCGCCACGCGCCATCCTCGAACCGGGCGGTGGTGTCGATCGCCCCCACATCCGATCCCGCGGCCTGCTCGGTCATGAACATCGAGCCTTGAAACAGCGTCTCCATGTCCTGGCTGGTCAGCTGGTCGAAATACCGCGCCACCAGTTCGGGATCGCCGAACTTGACCAGCGTCCGGGTCAGCGAGTCGGTCATGCTGAGCGGGCAGCACAGGCCGAACTCGGCCTGGACGAAGAGATAGACGAGCGCATATTTCACGATCGGCGGCAGCTTGTCGGCGGCGCCGAAGACACCGCCGCGATGCGACATGGCCGCCAGCCCGAAGGTGCCGAAGGCATAGCGCTCGAGCTCCTCATAGGCGGGGTGTTTGACGATGCGCTCCTCGTCGGCCCCGTTGCGGGCCCGGATCCGCAGCTCGGGCGGGTTCTTGTCGGCCGCGAGGGCAAGCTCTTCCAGCCGGCCGCCGGCCAGCGCGCCCATGCGTTCGAGTTCCGGGCGCACCAGGTCACAGAGCTGCGGGTCGAGATAGACCTGCATCAAGCGCCAGAGGTCGGGGTCCGCTTCGAACAGACTGAGGCCCCGGCTGTCTGGGATATTCTGATGTATGGCTGTGGACATCCTGGCCTTTCCTCCCGGTCGTGCGACGTGTTGACTGGTCGGCAGGATGCAAAGTTTACAATATGAAATCTAATACCGTTGATGTATCTCATGATAACAAATTGCGTATGATCGGGGTGCGCCGTGGCCGTTACATTTCGCCAGCTCAAGCAATTTCTGGTTCTCTCGCAAGAGCTTCATTTCGGGCGCGCCGCCGAGAGGCTCAATATTTCGCAGCCGCCGCTCAGCGCCAGCCTGCGCCAGCTCGAGGCCAATCTCGGCGCGCGCCTGATGGAGCGCAACAGCAAGGGCGTGCGGCTGACGCCGGCGGGCACGATCTTTGCCGAACAGGCCGCGCGCATCCTCGGGCAGCTCGATTCAGCCATGGCCATCGCGACCGAAACGGCCAAGGGGACCGCGGGCGAACTCAGCGTGGGCTTCGTGCCCTCGATGCTGTTCCGCGACCTGCCTGCCAAGCTCAAGGCGTTCCAGAACAGGCACCCTCGGGTCGATCTCATCCTGCATGAGATGAACACGACGCGTCAGATCGAAAGCCTGCTGGAGCACAAGATCGACGTCGGGTTCATCCATGCCGTACCGCTGCCCGAGGGGCTGGCGCATCAGATCCTCGAAACCGAGCGGCTGGTTGCCTGTGTGCCGCGCTGGCACCGGCTGGCCAGCAAGAGCCGGATCCGCATTGGCGAACTCGCAGGCGAGCGGGTGATGGTGTTCTCGCGCGGTTTCGCCGCGCAGTATCACGACAAGATCACCGCACTGCTGCGCGCGTCCAACCTGGAACCGGACACCAGTTTTCATATCCAGCATTGGTTCACCGTGGTGGCGCTGGTCAAACAGGGGATGGGGGTCTCGCTGGTGCCGGCCTCTCTCAGCAGCAGCGTTTTTTCCGATGTCGCCTTCGTCGAGATCGAGGAGCGCCAGGCCGAACATGACGTGGTCTTCGTGTGGCGGGCCGATGACAATTCGTCGACGCTGCGGAACCTTCTTGTCGGCTGGCAGCAGTTCGGGACCGAGATGTAGCCGGTAATCTCGGCTATGCCCGGGGGATCGCGACGTTCTGCAAGGCCTCCTCGGCCGATGGGGTCGGCCGGTCGAAATAGTCGAGGGTTCCCGCGTAGCCATTGCCGCCCATACGGCCGATGGCATCGAGCTTTTCGTGATCGGAATAGCAGGTCGCCGGGTCGATGATGTCCTGGCGGATATGTGCCATGACGATACGGCCCAAGATGATCTCGCGCGCCGAACTGACCTGGATCCCGAGGTAACGTTCGCATTCGAAGGCGACGGGGGCCTCGGCGATGCGCGGGCAGGCGACCTTCTCGCCGGGGGCCGCGGTCAGTCCGGCCATTGTCAGTTCATCCACGTCAGGCCCGAACGCGGCGGCGGTGACCGACATGGCGGCCACTGTGGCGCGGTCCAC
>JBFXGQ010000141.1:0-9121 GCA_050177915.1 Pseudodonghicola sp.
GCTCTCGGTCTCCAGCTTCGCCAGCTTGTCTTCGATGGTCGCGGTGATGTCGGGCGTCGGGTCGAGCCCGCGATAGGTGATTTGCGGTGCGGTTTCCATGGCAACTCTCCCACAATGGCCTGACCCTATCATCCGGGGCGGTGCCGGGGGCGCCATGTTCTGGGTCAAGGCGCGCTGATGCAGATCAAGGCCGGCTGCGGTCCGTTGCGGTAACAATAGCACAATGCGGGAGGAGGACCGAACATGAGCGCCCTGGGGCTGAAGATCATCGACGACGCCGCGCAGCAGGCGAACATCTGGTTCAACGCGGTCGATGTCGCCACCGGCTGGGACCACAAGCAGCGCGCCTATCGGCTGCTGCGATCGGTGCTGCACGCGCTGCGCGATCACATGGAGGTGGACGAGGCGGCGCAATTCGCCGCCCAGCTGCCGGTGCTGATCCGCGGCATCTACTACGAGGGCTGGAACCCGTCGAAGACGCCGGTCAAGCTGCGCACGCCCGAGGCCTTCATCGCGCGGCTGCAGAAGGATTTCGAGACCGACCCGCTGGGCGACGGCCCGCAGGCGGTGGCGGCGGTGATGACGGTGCTGCGCGCCCATGTCTCGGCCGGAGAGATGGAGGATGTCGAAATGGGGTTCACCGACCAGGTCCGCGAGATCTTCGACTGATCCGCGCCGCGCGGCCTGTCGCCTAGGCTGTTGTTTTGCCGTGCCAAATGCGCCGGAATCCGGTTTCCCCCGGAGCCGGGGCGCAGTAGGGTGGGCCAAACAACCGGAGCGGGGGCAGGATGAGCGGTCTGCTGGCATTGCTGGACGATGTGGCCGGGCTGGCCAAGGTGGCGGCGGCCTCGGTCGACGATGTGGCGGCCTATGCCGGCAAGGCCGGCGCCAAGGCCGCCGGCGCGGTGATCGACGACGCGGCGGTGGCGCCGAAATACGTCCACGGCTTCGAGGCGCGGCGCGAGCTGCCGATCATCTGGCGCATCACCAAGGGCTCGCTCAGGAACAAGCTGCTGTTCCTGTTGCCGGCGGCGCTGCTGCTGTCGTCCTTCGCGCCCTGGCTGATCGCGCCGCTGCTGATGCTGGGCGGCGGCTATCTCTGTTTCGAGGGGGCCGAGAAGATCGCCCATGCGCTGTGGCCGCAGGCCGGTCACGCCGGGGGCGAGGCCGAGCTGCCGGACGATCCGGCGCATCTGGAGGAGCAGAAGGCCAGCGGCGCCATCAAGACCGACTTCATCCTGTCGGCCGAGATCATGACCATCGCGCTCTCCGAGATCCCGAAAAGCGGGGTGCTGACCGAGGCGGCGACGCTGGCGCTGGTGGCGGTGGGCATCACCGTGCTGGTCTATGGCGCGGTGGCGGTGATCGTGAAGGCCGACGATGTCGGGCTGCATCTGGCGGCGACCGCCCGGCTGCGCGCGACGCGGGCGCTGGGGCGCGGGCTGGTGCGTGGCATGCCGCGCTTCATGCAGCTGCTCAGCACGGTGGGCACTGCGGCGATGCTTTGGGTCGGCGGCTCGATCCTGGTGCACGGGGCCGGGCAGCTGGGCTGGCACCTGCCCGAGGAGCTGATCCACCATGCCGCAGCTGCCGTGGCCGGGGCGCTGCCGGCCGGGCTGGCCGGGGCGGTGCAATGGACGGTCACCGCCGCCATCGACGGCGTGCTGGCGCTGGCGCTAGGTCTGGTGCTGCTGCCGGTGGGCACCCGGATCGTCACGCCGCTGTGGCGGGCGGTGACAGGCGGCAGCGCCGCCTCGCATTGAACCGGGTCCTTCTGTCCAGGTCCTGAGTTTTGGGCCCGCCCGGGCGCCAGCCCGGGCAGCGCCCGACCCGCCCCCCACGGGGCGGGTGCCGCCCTCCGGTCGACGACGGCAGCTGCCACGCCTCGCCAAATGACGCCTCGCCAAACGAAAAACGCCCCGCGATGTCGCGGGGCGTTTCTGTTTCGGGATGCGATCCGCAATCAGCGGTTTTCGATATCCACATAGTCGCGCAGGCCGCTGCCCAGATACAGCTGGCGCGGACGGCCGATCTTGTGCTGCGGATCTGCCAGCTGTTCCTTCCACTGGCTGACCCAGCCCACGGTCCGCGACAGCGCGAAGATCGGGGTGAACATCGAGGTCGGGAAGCCCATCGCCTCGAGGATGATGCCGGAATAGAAGTCCACGTTCGGGAACAGCTTCTTGTCGGCGAAATACGGATCCTCCAGCGCCTGCTTTTCCAGTTCCTTGGCGACTTGCAGGGTCGGGTTGTTTTCGATCCCCAGCAGGTCCAGAACCTCGTCGGCGGACTGTTTCATCACCGTCGCCCGCGGGTCGAAGTTCTTGTAGACCCGGTGGCCGAAGCCCATCAGGCGGAACGGATCGTTCTTGTCCTTGGCGCGCGCGATGAACTCGGGGATGCGGTCCGGCGTGCCGATCTCCTTCAGCATCTCCAGGCAGGCCTGGTTGGCGCCGCCATGGGCGGGACCCCAGAGGCAGGCGATGCCGGCGGCGATGCAGGCGAACGGGTTGGCGCCCGAGGAGGAGGCCAGACGCACCGTCGAGGTCGAGGCGTTCTGTTCGTGATCCGCGTGCAGGGTGAAGATCCGGTCCATGGCGCGGGCCAGGATCGGGTTCACCTCGTAATCCTCCGCCGGCACGGCGAAGCACATGCGCAGGAAGTTCGACGCGAAATCGAGATCGTTGCGCGGATACACGAAGGGCTGGCCGACGTGGTACTTGAACGCCCAGGCGGCGATCGTCGGCATCTTGGCGATCAGCCGGATCGAGGCCACTTCGCGCTGCCAGGGATCGTTGATGTCGGTCGAGTCGTGGTAGAAGGCCGACATCGCACCGACCACGCCCACCATGATCGCCATCGGATGCGCGTCGCGGCGGAAGCCGCGGAAGAAATACTGCATCTGCTCGTGCAGCATGGTGTGGCGGGTGACGCGGGTCTCGAAATCCTCCAGCTCGGTCGCGGTCGGCAGCTCGCCGTAGAGCAGCAGATAGCAGACTTCGAGATAATGCGACTTCTGGGCCAGCTGGTCGATCGGATAGCCGCGGTGCAGCAGCTCGCCCTTGTCACCGTCGATGAAGGTGATGGTGCTGTCGCAGCTCGCGGTCGAGGTATAGCCGGGATCGTAGGTGAAGACGCCCGCCTGGCCGTAGAGCTTGCGGATGTCCAGCACATCAGGGCCCACCGTCGGTGACAGGACGGGCAATTCGTAGGATTTGCCGTCCAGGGTCAGCGTGGCGGTTTTCTTCTCTTCAGTCATTGAAGTCCCTTCCTCTTAATGGCACGGGACGCTGAAACGCCTTACCCCGCGCGGCGGTTCCCGCGCCGGGGGCGCAGGGTCCGGATCCTGTTGACTGCGCGGCGCTCCGGTCAGATCGACCCGATGCGCCCGGCAGCATCCTCGATGCGGGCGAGACTTTCGTCCCGGCCCAGAACGAGCATCATGTCGAACACCGAAGGGGTCACCGCGCGGCCCGCCAGTGCCGCCCGCAGGGGGCCGGCGAGCTTGCCGAATTTGGTGCCGTGGTCCTCGGCGAAAGCGCCCAGAGTCGCCTCCAGATCGTTTCGCGTCCAGCTAGCATTTTGCAGATGCGGCGTCAATTCTGACAGTATACCGTTGGATACCGTTTCCAGCGCCTTGGCCGCCTTGTCATCCGGCTCAACCGGCCGGGAAACAAGGGCAAAATGGGCTTTTTCAAGAAGTTCGGGGAAGGTGTGCGCCCGCTCTTTCAGGCAGAACATTGCTTTTTCCAGCGCGTCGCCCTGCGCTTGCGTCATGGCGGGCAGGCCGGCCGCGGCCAGATAGGCCTCGATCTCCTGCCGCAACGCGGCGTCATCGCTAACGGCGATGTGCTGGCCGCAGAGATTCTCCAGCTTCTTCAGGTCGAACCGTGCCGGGCTCTTGCCGATGCCGTCGAGGTCGAACCACGCCTTGGCCTGGTCGTCGGTGAAGAATTCGTCGTCGCCATGGCTCCAGCCCAGCCGGGCCAGATAGTTGCGCATGCCGGCGGCGGGATAGCCCATCGCCTGATATTCCTGCGCCCCCAGCGCGCCGTGGCGTTTCGACAGCTTCTTGCCGTCGGGCCCGTGGATCAGCGGGATATGCGCCCAGACCGGAACCTCCCAGCCCATCGCCTCGTAGATCATCATCTGCCGCGCGGCGTTGTTCAGGTGGTCGTCGCCGCGGATCACATGGGTCACGCCCATGTCGTGGTCGTCGACCACCACTGCCAGCATGTAGACCGGCGTGCCGTCCGAGCGCAGCAGGATCATGTCGTCCAGCTGGTCGTTGCGAATCGTCACCTCGCCCTGCACCCGGTCGCGGATCACCGTGGCGCCCGCCTGCGGTGCCTTGATGCGGATGACATAGGGCGCGTCGGGGTGGGTGGCCGGATCGGCATCGCGCCAGGGGCTGCGGAACAGCGTGCTCTTGCCCTCGGCGCGGGCGGCGTCGCGGAACTCCGCGATCTCCTCCTGGGTCGAGAAGCATTTATAGGCCTTGCCCTCGGCCAGCAGCTGATGCGCCACCTCGGCATGGCGCGGCGCGCGTTCGAACTGGCTGATCGGCTCGCCGTCCCAGTCGAGGCCGAGCCAGGTCAGCCCCTGCAGGATCGCCGCCGTCGCCTCGGGCGTCGAGCGTTCGCGGTCGGTATCCTCGATCCGCAGCAGGAACTGGCCGCCATGGCCGCGCGCATAGAGCCAGTTGAACAGCGCCGTGCGGGCGCCGCCGATATGCAGGTAGCCGGTGGGAGAGGGGGCGAAACGGGTGACGACCTGATCGGACATGAGGGCGCTTTACCTTTTGGTAACCAAGGGGGGGATAGCGTTTTGCGCCTGTCTAACGGGCCGCGCGGCGGGGGGCAAGCATGGGCGTTCTGGCCGGACTCCTCAGCCGGATCTGCGCCGCGCCCGCCGCGGCGCTGGAGCGGCAGCGCGGCCATCTGTTCGCCTGGGCGCCGGTGGCGCTGGCGCTGGGGATCGGGCTCTATTTCCTCTGGCCGATCGAGCCGGGCGGGCCGGCCTATGTAGCGGCCGCCGGGCTCGGTCTCGCGGGCGCCGCCTTCGGCTGGCGGCGGGCCGACGGGGCGGCGGCGCTGGGATGGGCGCTGGCGCTGGCGGCCGCGGGCTTCGGTCTGGCTGGCGGTCGGGCGCAGCTGCTGGCAGCGCCGGTGCTGGCCGCGCGCTACTATGGCCCGGTCGAGGGGCGGGTGGTGGCGCTGGACCGCTCCGCCACCGATGCGCTGCGGCTGACGCTGGACCAACTGCGGCTGGCCGGCCGGCCGCCCGGGCAGACGCCGGCGCGGGTCCGCATCGCGCTGCACGGGCAGGCGGCGGCGGGGCCGGTGCCGCGCCCCGGCGCCCGGATCATGACCACCGCCAACCTTGCCCCGCCGCAGGGGCCGGTGGAGCCCGGCGGTTTCGACTTCCGCCGCCACGCCTGGTTCCTGCGGCTGGGGGCGGTGGGCTATACCCGCGCCCCGGTGCTGAGCGTCGCGCCGCCGGCGGGCAGCCGGCTTGCGGCACTGCGGATGGCGCTGGCCGGGCGGATGCGGGCGGCGCTGCCCGGCGATCCGGGCGGGTTCGCCGCCGCCGTCACCACCGGCGACCGCAGCGGCGTCAGCCAGGCGACGCTGGAGGATCTGCGGGCCAGCAATCTGGCGCATCTGCTGGCGATCTCGGGTCTGCACATGGGGCTGCTCACCGGTTTCGTCTTCGGGCTGCTGCGGCTGGCGCTGGCGCTGTTGCCGCCGCTGGCGCTGCGCTGGCCGGCGCGCAAGCTGGCCGCGGGCGGCGCGATCCTGGCCGCCGCCGGCTATCTGGCGCTGTCGGGCGGCAATGTGGCGACCGAGCGCGCCTTCGTGATGACGGCGGTGATCCTCGGCGCGCTGCTGGTGGACCGCCGCGCGCTGTCGCTCAGGGCGGTGGCGCTGGCGGCGCTGATCGTGCTGGCGCTGCGGCCCGAAAGCCTGCTGGGGCCGGGGTTCCAGATGTCCTTCGCCGCCACCACCGCGCTGATCGCGGTGTTCGGCGCGCTGCGCGACCTGCGCCCCCGCCTGGGGCCGCGCTGGCTGGCGTCCGTACTGGCGCCGGTGGGAGGGATCGCGCTGTCGTCGCTGGTGGCGGGGCTGGCCACTGCGCCGGTGGCGGCGGCGCATTTCAACACGCTGGCGCATTTCGGCCTGCCGGCGAACCTGCTGGCGGTGCCGGTGATGGGGCTGGTGGTGATCCCCGCGGCGGTGCTGGCGGCCGGTCTCGCCCCCTTCGGGCTGGAGGATTGGGGGCTGCAGCTGATGGGGCTGGGGCTGCGCTGGATCCTCGGCGTGGCGCATTGGGCCGCCGGCCTGCCCGGCGCGCGCGGATATGTGGTCAGCCCCGGTCCGGCGGTGCTGCCGCTCTTCGCGCTGGGGGCGCTGGTGGTGATCCTGTGGCAGGGCCGGGCGCGGCTGGCGGGGCTGCTGCCGCTGGCCGCCGCCTTTGCGCTCTGGGCCGGGGCGGAGCGGCCGCAGATCCTGGTGGCCGAGGGCGGCGGGCTGGTCGGGGTGATGACCGGGCAGGGCCGCGCGCTGAGCAAGCCGCGCGGCGACGGCTTCGTGGCGCAGATCTGGCTGGAGAACGACGGCGACGGCAGCGATCAGGCGGTGGCGGCGGCGCGCTGGCCCGATCCGGGGCCGGCGATGGACGCGGCGACGGAAGCTGGGGCCAAGCTGCGGGTGATCCGCGCCGGCGCCCTGCGCGTGGTGCATGTGTTGGGCAAGGCGGCGCCTGGCTTCGACAGCTGCGCCGCGGGCGAGGTGATCGTCTCCGCCGTGCCGCTCACGCTCAGCGGTCCCTGCCTGCTGCTCGACCCGCCGCATCTGCGCGGGCTCGGCGCCGTCGCCATCGGCGACAAGGGGCTGCGGGTCACCGGCGACAGGCGCCGCCGGCGGCTGTGGTCCGGACCGGCGCCGCGCCCCGCCGATCCCTAGCCGGTCAGTAGCTGCGGATCAGCCCGACCAGACGGCCCTGCACCCGGACCTTGTCCTCGGGGAACACCCGGGTCTCATAGGCAGGGTTGGCGGCCTCCAGCGCGATCGACTTGCCCTTGCGGAAGTAGCGTTTCAGCGTCGCCTCGTGATCCTCGACCAGCGCCACCACGATGTCGCCGTTATCGGCGGTGTCGACCTCGCGGATGATGACGATGTCGCCGTCGTTGATCCCCGCCTCGATCATCGAGTCGCCCTTGACCTCCAGCGCGTAATGCTCGCCCCTGGAGGAGAGCATGGTGCTGGGCACCGGCACGTGACGGGTGACATGGTTGATCGCCTCGATCGGCACGCCGGCGGCGATCCGGCCCATCATCGGCAGCTCCACCGCGTAATGATCCACCGGTTCCGCATTGGCGGCGCGGGCCAGCCCCTTGCCGCGCGCGCCGTCGCCGTCGATCACCTGCGGGGTGAAGCCGGAAAGCGCCGCCTCGCCGCCCATGCTGTCGGGCAGCTTGACGATCTCGATGGCGCGGGCGCGATGCGCCAGCCGGCGGATAAAGCCGCGCTCCTCCAGCGCGGTGATCAGCCGGTGGATGCCGGACTTCGACCGCAGGTCCAGCGCGACCTTCATTTCATCGAAACTGGGGGGAACCCCGTCGCGCTGCACGCGTTTGTGGATGAATTCCAGCAAATCCAATTGCTTCCGGGTCAGCATTCCTCGCACCTCGCAAACCAGCGTTTCGTTTTGTTCTACGCTTGTTCACGTTTTGTGTCAAGGTGCGCTGCCCAGACGCTCAGATCGCCAGATACTCCACCACCTCGCCGGCGGCGCGCGGCGGATCCTCGGGCGGGCGGCGCAGCAGCGCGTTGGCCCCGGCCAGCACGGTCAGGAAAGAGCTGTCCTGCGTCGACGCCGGGGCGATCCAGCCGCTGGCGTTGACGGTGGCGCGCATATAGTGTTCGCGCGGCCCGTTGGCGTCCAGATCGGTGGCAAGCTCGGCCCGCAGCAGGCGCGGCGCCGCCTGACCCAGCCCCAGCATCGCCCGCACCATCGGCGCCACGAAGACCTGGCCGCAGACCATGGCCGAGACCGGATTGCCCGGCAGCCCGATCATCGCGGCCGCGCCCAGACGCCCCGCCATCAGCGGTTTTCCCGGACGCATCAGCACTTTGTAAAAGGCGCGCTGCATCCCCAGATCTTCGGCGACGCGGCCGACGATGTCGTGATCGCCGACCGAGGCGCCGCCGATGGTCACCACCAGATCGGCGCCGGCGGCCAGGTCGAAGGCGGTCTTCAACGAGGCGGCAGTGTCGCGCGCGATCGGCAGCAGCCGCGGCGCCGCGCCGGTCTCCTCCAGCATGGCATGCAGGCCGAAGGTGTTCGAGGCGATGATCTGATCCGGCCCGGGCACCTCGCCCGGCATCACCAGCTCGTCGCCGGTGGAGATCAGCGCCACCACCGGCTTGCGATGCACCGGCACCCGGTCGATGTTCATCGCCGCCAGCAGGGCGATGTCGTTGGGCCGCAGCAGCCGCGGCGCCGGCACCGTCAGCCCGGCGCGGAAATCGCCGCCCAGGGGGCGCAGGTTGTCGTTGCTGCCGGGCTCGTTGACGATGGTGATCAGATCGCCGCTGCGGGTCACATCCTCTTGAATCACAACGAAATCGGTGCCCTCGGGCATCGGCGCGCCGGTGAAGATCCGCACCGCTTGCCCGGCGCTGGCCTCGCCGTCGAAGCGGCGGCCGGCGGCGGCCTCGCCGATCACCTTGAACATGGCGTGCAGCTGCACCTCGGCGGCCTTGACCGCATAGCCGTCCATCGAGGAGGCGGCGAAGGGCGGCTGGTCGCGGCGGGCGGCGACATCGCGGGCCAGCACCCGGCCACAGGCCTGGCGCAGCGGAACCTCCTCCACCGGCATCGGCGCCGCCAGCTCGAACAGCCGGGCGCGGGCTTCGTCTACTGTGATCATTTCGCTTCGTACCACCCTGATTTTCCGCCATCTTTCAGAATGACGCGGATGCCGCCGATGTGCATCGACTTATCCGCCGCCTTGACCATGTCATAGACCGTCAGCGCCGCCGTGCTGACCGCGGTCAGCGCCTCCATCTCGACCCCGGTGCGGCCGGTGGTCTTGACGGTGGCGCGGATGTGCACC
>JBFXGQ010000142.1:0-9110 GCA_050177915.1 Pseudodonghicola sp.
GATGCGCTGCGCTCGGCCGGCAAGGACATCACCCATATCGACATGCCGCTCAGCCCGGCGCGGGTCTGGGCGGCGATGCAGGGATAGCGGCTTTGAACGGGTAACCCTTTGGACGGATAACCCCCCTCCCTAACCCTCCCCCCGAGCGGGGGGGAGGGGACGCGCCCCGGACCGGGGCCGGAGGGGCAGAAGGAGAACGAGATGTATAACTTCGAATTCGTGAAGCCCGCCACGGTGGCCGATGCCATCGCCGCGCTGGGCGAGGAAGAAGCGCAGGCGCTGGGCGGCGGTCAGACCCTGATCCCGACGCTGAAACAGCGGCTGGCGGCGCCGGCGAAACTGGTCAGCCTGACCGGCATCGCCGAGATGAAGGGGGTGAGCACCGCAGGCGGCGTGGTCACCATCGGCGGCGGCACGGCCCATGCGGTGGTCGCGGCCGAGGTGGCCGGCGCCTATCCGGCGCTGGCGGCGCTCGCGGGCAATATCGGCGATCCGGCGGTGCGCAACCGCGGCACCATCGGCGGCAGCCTTGCCAACAACGACCCCTCGGCCTGCTATCCGGCGGCGGCGCTGGGCTCGGCCGCCACCATCGTCACCAGCAACCGCGAGATCGCGGCGGACGACTATTTCCAGGGCATGTTCACCACCGCGCTGGAAGAGGGCGAGATCATCACCGCCGTGCGCTTTCCGGTGCCGGAGGCGGCGAACTATCAGAAGTTCGAACAGCCCGCGTCGCGCTTTGCGCTGGTCGGGGTCTTCGTGGCGAAATACCCCGAGGGCGTGCGGGTGGCGGTGACCGGCGCCTCGGAAGAGGGGGTGTTCCGCTGGAGCGAGGCCGAGGCGGCGCTGTCGGCCGATTTCAGCCCGGCGGCGCTGGACGGGCTGACGGCTTCGGCCGACGGTCTGATCGGCGATCTGCATGGCACGCCGGACTATCGGGCGCATCTGATCAAGGTGCTGACCAAACGGGCGGTTGCGGCCGCGTGACGCCGGGAAACGGCTCGGTATTCTTCGCGGGCAGGTTGATTTCCTTCAACCTGCCCGGG
Organism: Pseudodonghicola sp.; assembly: GCA_050177915.1. Taxonomy (GTDB): domain Bacteria; phylum Pseudomonadota; class Alphaproteobacteria; order Rhodobacterales; family Rhodobacteraceae; genus Pseudodonghicola. The sequence goes on from JBFXGQ010000142.1 coordinate 1,047, forward strand.
TAACCTGAGTGCAGGGGCGGCTGAGGTGCCGATCGTGCCGGAGGGGGTCCATGACCGAGACGAAGACCACCTGTATCGACGATCCCGATGCGCCGCGCGCCGTCTTCGTCTCGGAAGAGGCGATGGGCGAGCTTGAGGGCGCCATTGCCGGCGGGTTCTTCTTTCTGGGCTCCTATGTCGCCATGCTGGCGCTGCTGACGCCGGCGAGCACGCTGGCGGCCTCGATCGCGGCGATCGCCATCGGCGGCGGGCCGGCGGCGGTGCTGGGAACGCTGCTGGCGCGGCGGGCCGACCGGCATCACCGCGACTATTACCACAAACAGCTGGAAAACGGCGGAATCCTGCTCTGGGTGCGCGTGAAGGATGCAAAGCGCGCGCGGCTGGCCGTCAAGATTCTGAAAGAGCATTTCGGTAAGGATGTTCATGTGCATGATTGGAGCGAGTAAGCCGGGGCTGAGTCATCGGGCCGGCCCGGCGCTGCAGTCTGCCGCGGTGGGGCGGCTGCGATGGGAACGCCAGGAAAGGAGTGCGTGATGACGAGCGAAAAACACGACGCTGCGATGAAGGAGGCCAGTCAGGCGGTGACCGACCTGATGGGCCAGTATCAGAAGATGGGCCTGAATGCGCTGACGCTGATGGGCGGCGACTGGATGGAGCGGCTCAGCGACATGGGCGCCGAGATGCTGGATTTCTACACCAACCGGGTGAAGGAAGACGTGGAGCTGCAGCACAAGCTGCTGCATTGCCGCGACCTGAAGGAGATGCAGCAGGTGCAGGGCGAATTCCTGCAGCGCGCCATCGACCGCTATACCGAGGAGACCGGCAAGCTGATCGAATTGGGGTCGGCCTTCTGGGCCGGCATCGCCGCCTCGGCCGAGCAGAAAAAGTAACCTGCTGGGCAGGGGCCGCAGGGGTCCGGAGCGCGGTGGCGCTCCGGGCTGCTATGTCGTCGCGCGGGTCATCCCCGTCCGCGGTAGGGCGGCACGCCCTGATCGGGGATCCAGACATCCTGCGGCGCCGGGCCGGTCTGATAGAAGACGTCGATCGGCATGCCGCCGCGCGGATACCAATAGCCGCCGATCCGCAGCCACTGCGGCGCCAGCAGATCCACCAGCCGCCGGCCGATCGAGACGGTGCAATCCTCGTGAAAGGCGCCGTGGTTGCGGAACGAGGTGAGGAACAGCTTGAGCGACTTGCTTTCCACCAGCCAGTCGGCGGGCACGTAGTCGATCACCAGATGGGCGAAATCGGGTTGGCCGGTCATCGGGCAGAGCGAGGTGAACTCCGGCGCGGTGAAGCGCACCGCATAGCACACCCCGACCTGCGGATTGGCGACGCGCTCCAGCACGGCGGTCTCCGGGCTGGCGGGGATCTCGGTGGCGCGGCCCAGCTGGGTCAGGCCGGCATAGATGTCGCGTTCGGACGTGTCGGACGTGTTGGACATGGGGAAGCCTTTCTGCAAGGGCCTCCGGGCGCGGTGCGATGCCCGGTGCGGGCTCGGCGGGATCTGGACCTTGTTTTGACCGGGTAGGCTGCGACCGGAGGCGGTAGACGTCTGGCGGCGCAGGTACACCGGGCAGAGGCCGCCGTCCAGTGGGGACGGGCAAAGCAAAGACCCCGCCGCGGGCGCGACGGGGTCTTTCGGATCGGATAGGATGTTCGGATACGGCGGGGCCGTTATTTCTGCGGTAGCGGCCCGATCATCATGATCATCTGGCGGCCTTCCATCTTCGGCATGTTCTCGACCTTGCCGAGTTCCTTGACGTCCTCGGCCACACGTTCCAGCAGCTCGCGCCCCAGGTTCTGGTGGGCCATCTCGCGGCCGCGGAACCGCAGGGTCACCTTCACCTTGTCGCCGTTCTCCAGGAACTTGACCACGCTGCGCATCTTGACTTCATAGTCATGCGTGTCGGTGTTGGGCCGGAACTTGATTTCCTTGACCTCGATGATCTTCTGCTTCTTGCGCGCTTCGCTTTCGCGCTTCTGCTGTTCATACTTGAACTTGCCGAAATCCATGATCTTGCAGACCGGCGGCACGGCGTTCGGCGAGATTTCGACCAGATCCAGCCCGGCCTGTTCGGCCATCTCAAGCGCCCGGGCAGGCGTCACGACACCGACGTTCTCGCCCTCGGCTCCGATCAGGCGAATTTCGGGTGCACGGATTTTTTCGTTGATGCGGGGGCCGGTATCGCGCGTGGGGGGCGCGTTGTGGGGTCTGCGGGCTATGGTTTTGTTCCTTCGGTTGTTTTCAAGGAGAATCCGAGTTCGCACGGTAAACTTCGGCTGCCAGTGATTCAAGCGGCAAAATTCGGCCGAAGGCCGCCGGTCAGGGGCCGGGTTTTGCCGAATTTCCCCTTGTGGTCGCGTCTCAGGCAGGCCATGTCGGGGCCTTGAAACAGACCTCCGGATCCTATGTGGAGCCCATGTGGAGGTCGTCATTTCAAGAGGATAGAGCAATGAAAAAGCTGCTTGGAGTTGTGATTATCGCCGTCATTCTCGGCGCCGGCTACTATGTCTACAAGGGCCAGATGCCGACCGGGCCGGTGGGCGCCACCGACCAGAAGGCACCCGAGAAAGCCCCGGAGGCAACGCCCGCGCCCGCCGTGCAGACGCCCACCGTCGAGGAGAAGGCCGAAGCCGCGGCGAAAGCCGTCGAAGAGGCCGCGCAACAGGCCGGCGCTGAGGCCGTCGAGGCCGCCAAGGATGCCGCGGACAGCGTGACCGAGGCTGCGGGCGACGCGGTGCAGGCGGCGGGCGATGCGGTGCAGGCGGCCAAGGACGCGGCGAAAGACGCGGTCGAGGACAAGGTCGAGGCGGTGACCGAAGCCGCTGGCGACATGGCGACCCAGGCTGCTGACGCGGTGACCGAGACCGCCGGCGACGCCAAGGCGGCGGTGACCGAAGCGGTGACCGATACCGTGACCGGGGCTGCCGAGGCGGTCACCGGCACGTCGTCGGACTGGCTGACCGCCACCGGCTTCGACATGGGCAAGGTGACCGATGCGATCGAGGCCTCTGAGCTGGAGCCGGCACAGAAACTTCTGCTGAAGACCGGCGTCGAGCAGGCCAAGGACAACCCGGTGCTGCTGCAGGCGGCGCTGGACAAGGTGCGCGAGGCGCTCGGTCTCTGACCGGTCGACCGATGTTGCAGGGAAACCGCCCGGCGCCGCATGGCCCGGGCGGTTTTCTTTTGGCCGGGGGCGCTACAGCTCGGTCCGCGGGCCGCGCAGGCCGCCGGCGGCCAGCAGCACGCAGAGCGCGGCCAGCACGCAGGCGCTGCTGCCGATCCCCAGCGCCCCGACCCCGGCGGCTTCGATGATGGCGCCGCCGATCGCCGATCCGGCCGCCGCCCCCAGATAGACCGCGCCGGCATTGAGCGCGAGCAGCACATTGGCATCCGTCGGCGCGCTGGAGATCAGCCGCACCTGTTGCGCCGGCATGAAGGACCAGCCGAACACCGACCAGATCGCCGCCAGCGCCATCACCGCCAGCGCTGGCTGCGGCAGGGCCGAGAACAGCGGCACGGTGATGATTTGCGCCAGACAGATCAGCACCAGCGTGGGCTGCGCCCCGAACCGGTCGCTCAGCGCGCCGCCCAGCAGCGATCCCGCCACCGCGCCCAGCCCCGCCAGCGTCAGCGTCGCGGTGATGCCGTCGCGACCGAAGCTCATGGTGTCGCTCAGCAGCGGCGCGAGATAGGTGAAGATCACATAGCTGCCGCTGAGAAAGACGGTGGTGAAGAAGACCGTCAGCATCAGCCGCGCGTTGCCCAGGATGCGACCCAGGTCGCGCAGCCCCACCGGGGCGAAATGCAGCCCCGCCGGCACCCGGATCCAGATCAGCACCATGCAGGGCAGCGCCAGCGCCACCACCAGCGCGAAGGCCACCCGCCAGCCGAAGGTATAGGCCAGGAAGCTGCCCAGCGGCACGCCGATCACCTGGCTCAGGCTGAAACCGAGGAAGACCAGCGACAGCGCCGCGCCCTGCTTGCCCGGCGGGCTGAGCCCGGCGGCGACGGCGGCGGCGACCGGGGTGACCATGCCGGCGCTGACCGCGGCCAGGATGCGGGCGGCGAACAGCACCGCCGCGCTGGGGGCCAGCGCCGAGATCAGCGCCGCCAGCGCGAAGATCCCCATCGCCACCGCCAGCACCCGGCGCCGGCCGATCCGGCCGGTGGCCGAGACCAGCAGCGGCGAGCTGATCGCATAGACGCCGGCGTAGATCACCATCAGGCGACCGGCCTGCGCCGGGCTCAGGCCGAAGCTTTCGGCCATCGGGTTGAGGATGCCGATGATGACGAAGGCGCCCAGCCCGATCACGAAATTCGCCGCCGACAGGATCGGCACCACATGGCGGGTCGCCTGCGGGTGGGGCGCTGCGGAGTGGGGCGGGCTGAGGTCTGTCATCGGGCTGTCCTGCTGGGCGGGCGCGGCAGCGCGACGCCAGACAGCAGTAGCCGAAGACAACGGCGGCAACCAAGAATTAGTTGCCGCCGTCATGTATTTTCGATGCTCCGGGACGGACCCCGGTCAGTCGAGGAAGGCCTTCTCGACCACGTAATGCTGCGGGTTGGAATTGGCGCCCTCGACCAGACCGTAGCTTTCCAGCAGGTCCTTGATCTCGAGGTTGAAGGCGAGGTTGCCGCAGACCATGGCGCGGTCGGTCTCGGGCGACAGCGGCGGCACGCCCAGATCCTCGAACAGCTCGCCCGAGCGCATCAGGTCGGTGATGCGGCCCATCTTCGGGCTGTCTTCCCGCGTGGTGGTCGGGTAGTAGCGCAGCTTCTTGATGTTCTCTTCGCCCAAGAGCTCGGCCATCATCTCGTCGCTGCGGATATAGTCGATCAGCTCGCGGCCATATTGCAGCTCGCCGACCTCGCGGCAGGTATGGGTGATGATCACCTCGTCGTAATCCTCGTAGGTCTGCGGGTCGCGCAGCAGCGAGGCGAAGGGGGCAAAGCCGGTGCCGGTGGCGAAGAACCAGATCCGCTTGCCCGGCAGCAGCGCGTCATGCACCAGGGTGCCGACCGGCTTGGGACGCAGGATGATCTCGTCCCCCGGTTCGATATGTTGCAGTCTCGAGGTCAGCGGGCCGTCCTGCACCTTGATCGAATAGAACTCCAGTTCGTCGTCCCAGGAGGGCGAGGCGATGGAATAGGCGCGCAGCAGCGGCTTCTGCTTGCCGGTCCTGGGGTCGGGATCGCCCATCAGGCCGATCATCACGAATTCGCCCGAGCGGAACCGCAGCGAGGCCGGCCGCGTCACCCGGAAGGAAAACAGCCGGTCGGTCCAGTGCTTGACGAAGGTCACGGTCTGGGCATCGGGCAGGGCGAGGGTCTTCACGGGGGTCGCTTGGGGCGCAGCTTCGGTCACGGGTCGCATCTCTGTCATCGGTTTCCTGCCGGTCTGATGAACCGACACCTCTGATTAATCTTTGATTCAGGTCAGGTGAAGGGAAGATTGCCCGCGCAGTCGCGACTGATAGTCATGCGCGCGCCAATTGGCCCGGGCCAGCCACTGCTCCTGCGGCTGGCGGGCGGCCAGCGCCGCGTCGATCTCGACCTCGTCGAAGCCGGAGCGGCGCGCCATGGCGTATTGATCGGCCAGCACATGGCCCTGCGCCCGCAGCCGGCCGATATAGCCCAGCCGCCGCAGGTCGCGCGCCAGGGTGAAGCCGCGCCCGTCGGCGAAACTGGGAAAGGCGATGCGGATCAGGTCCAGCTCGGCCAGCCGCGCGGCCAGATCCTCGGCCCGGTCACCGGGGGCGAGGCTGGCGGTGCGGTCCTCGGTTCCGGCCCAGTCGTCGGGCCCGAAGCCCCGGTCGGTGACGATGACGCTCATGTCTCAGCTCCTCTGCGCACGAGTTTTCCGTTGACGAAATGGATGCCGCATTCTTCCTTTTCCTGCCCCCGCCAGCGGCCGGCGCGGGGGTCCTCGCCGGGTTTCACCGGCGAGGTGCAGGGGGCGCAGCCGATCGACGGGTAGCCGCGCGCCACCAGCGGATGCCGCGGCAGGCGGTTCTCCTCCATATAGGCGCGGATATCCTCGGGGGCCCAATGGGCCAGCGGGTTGATCTTGATGCGGCCGGTGGCCTGGCCGTCGCTCTCCTCGACCTCGAAGAAATCGAGCGCGGCGCGGCTGCCGGCCTGGAACCGCTTGCGGCCGGTGATCCAGCCGTCGAACCCGGCCAGCGCCTGTTGCAGCGGCCGGGTCTTCCTGAGCGCGCAGCAGGCATCGGTATCGCGCCGGTGCAGCGTGTTGTCGGGGTCCTCGGTGGCGCTGTCGGCGGCGCGGATGATCTGCACATTGCTCAGATGCAGCCGCTCGGTCAGCTCGGTCTGATAGACCAGGGTTTCGGTGAACAGCATCTGGGTGTCGATGAACAGCACCGGCACATGCCGTTCGATCACCGCCGCCATATGCAGCAGCACCACCGATTCCGCGCCGAAGCTGGAGACCAGCGCGATATCGCCGGCCTCGTGCAGCGCCGCCTCCATCACCGAGGTGGCGGTATGATGGCGATAGCGGGCGTTGAGCGCCGCGACCTTGTCGACCAGCGCGCCGGAGGCGCCGTTCACGGCGCCTCCGGCGGGTGTGTTGGGGGCGAGAAGAACCATCGGGACTAGGCTGCCTCTGTCCGGGCGGGCGCATCGTAGAGCGCGGATTTGAACGGATCGGCGCCGAGCCGGCGATAGGTTGCCAGAAAGCTCTCCTCCGCGCTCTCGCGCAGGTCGAGATAGGCCAGCATCAGCCGCTCGATCGCCGGCACGATCTCGTCCGCCGGGAAGCCCGGGCCGGTGCGCGACCCGATCACCGCATCCGGTCCGGCATCGCCGCCCAGCGTGATCTGGTAGTTCTCGACGCCCGCGCGGTCGAGCCCGAGGATGCCGATATGGCCGACATGGTGATGGCCGCAGGCGTTGATGCAGCCGGAGATCTTGATCTTCATCGGGCCGATCTCGTGCTCCAGCTTCAGCTCCTCGAACCGCGTGGCGATCTGCTGCGCGATCGGGATCGATCGGGCGGTGGCCAGCGCGCAATAGTCCATGCCGGGGCAGGCGATGATATCGCTGATCCGGCCGATATTGGCGGTGGCGAGGCCGTGCGCCCTGAGCGTGGCGTGGATCGCCGGCAGGTCGGATTTGTGCACATGCGGCAGGATCACGTTCTGCTCGTGGCTGATGCGCAGCTCGTCATAGCCGTAGCGTTCCGCCAGATCGGCCATCACCCGCATCTGCTGCGCGCTGGCGTCGCCCGGGGTGGCGCCATGCGCCTTGAGGCTGATCGAGACCACGGCGTGATCGGCGCGGCGGTGGGGCGCCAGATTGGTGTCGGCCCAGCTGCGGAACACCGGATCGGCCCCATAGGCGGCGTCATAGGCCTCGGTATTGCCGCCACGGAAGGCAGGCGCGGCGAAATGGCTCTCGATCTGGCGCAAGAGCGCCTGATCCTCGCCGGTGAACTCGGCGCGGGTCTCAAGGAAGCGCGCCTCGACCAGACGGCGGATCTCGTCGATGCCGGTCTCGTGCACGGTGATCTTGATCCGCGCCTTGTACTTGTTGTCGCGCCGACCCAGCAGGTTGTAGGTGGAGAGCACGGCCTCGAGATAGGGCAGGAGGTCGGCGCGCGGCAGGAAGTCGCGCAGCACCTGGCCGATCATCGGCGTGCGGCCGAGGCCGCCGCCGACCTGCACCTTGAGGCCCTGTTCGCCATCCTTCTCGACAATGCGCAGCCCGATATCGTGGGCGGCGGTCACCGCGCGGTCCTCGGGGCTGCCGGTGATGGCGATCTTGAACTTGCGGCCCAGGAACTGGAACTCCGGGTGATCGGTGGACCATTGCCGGATCAGCTCGGCCAGCGGCCGGGGATCGGCGACCTCATCGGCGGCGGCCCCGGCGAAATGATCGGCGGTGGTGTTGCGGATGGTATTGCCCGAGGTCTGGATCGCATGCAGCCCGACCTCGGCCAGCGCATCCAGCATGTCGGGGATGTCGGGCAGTTTCGGCCAGTTGTACTGGATGTTCTGACGGGTGGTGAAATGGCCGTAGCCCTTGTCCCATTTCTC
>JBFXGQ010000143.1:0-9092 GCA_050177915.1 Pseudodonghicola sp.
TCTCCGGTGGCCGGGCTATAGGGGGTGCCGGCGCGGGCGAACAGCAGCCGCAGGTAATCGTAGATCTCGGTCACCGTGCCGACGGTCGACCGCGGGTTCTTGCTGGTGGTCTTCTGCTCGATGGAGATCGCCGGGGAAAGACCGCTGATATGGTCCACATCCGGCTTTTCCATCATGTCGAGGAACTGGCGCGCATAGGCGCTGAGGCTTTCGACATAGCGCCGCTGGCCTTCCGCATAGATGGTGTCGAAGGCAAGCGAAGACTTGCCCGACCCCGACAGGCCGGTGATCACCACCAGCTCGTCGCGCGGAATATCCACGTCGATGCCCTTGAGGTTGTGTTCGCGCGCCCCGCGCACTTCGATCGTCTTCAGCTCGGCCATATCCACCCCGCTTCGCGTGCCCAAGAAATAGGTGAGCGCGGCCGAGTCTCCAACCGAAAAGAGCGAACATTCAGCGAACAAATTGCATTTTGCCGCGCCGCCCCTTTGTATTCCATTTTTAGAATGTTATATTGCGGGCAACCGGCCGACCGTGCGGCCGCAAATGTCAGGAAAGGCTGTGACATGATGTTCTTCAGGCAGGCTCAGAAACCCGGTCTGACCCCGCAGCAGGCGGTAGAAGGCGCGCGCGACGGCAGCGTCATCGTCATTGACGTGCGCGAACATGGCGAGGTGGCGATGACCGGCAAGGCACAGGGCGCGCTGCACCTGCCGCTGATGCGGCTGCGCGACATGGCCGACCCGCGCCACCCGGATTTCTGCGGCGCCCTGACGCCCGATGCCCGGATCGCCTGCTATTGCGCCAGCGGCGGCCGCTCGGGCCAGGCGGCGGCGATCCTGCAGCAGCTGGGCTATACCGATGTGCACAACATCGGCGGGCTGGCCCACTGGGCCCGCGCCGGCGGCGAGATCGAGCGCGCCTGACGCAGCCGCGCCGGGCCCCGGATCGCCGCGCGCCCGGCCCTTTTTCCGGCCCCTTTTTCTGGCCTTAAATATCCTCGCCGAAGGCACGCGCCCCACAGGGGCGCGTTTGTCTTTTGGGGCCGCGACGGGCGATCTCAGAAATGGATCGCCCGGCCGTAAGCGTCCAGCACCGTTTCATGCATCATCTCGCTCAGCGTCGGATGCGGGAAGACGGTCTGCATCAGCTCGGCCTCGGTGGTCTCCAGCGTGCGGCCGATGACATAGCCCTGGATCAGCTCGGTCACCTCGGCGCCGACCATATGGGCGCCCAAGAGCTCGCCGGTCTTGGCGTCGAACACGGTCTTGACCATCCCCTCCGGCTCGCCGAGCGCGATCGCCTTGCCGTTGCCGATGAAGGGGAAGCGGCCGACCCTGACCTCATAGCCCAGCTCCTTGGCCTTGGCCTCGGTATAGCCGACCGAGGCCACCTGCGGCTGGCAATAGGTACAGCCGGCGATGCTTTCGGGCCGCACGGGATGCGGATGCTGGCCGGCGATCAGCTCGGCCACCATGACGCCCTCGTGGCTGGCCTTATGCGCCAGCCAGGGCGCGCCGGCGATATCGCCGATGGCATAGAGGCCCTCGATGCCGGTGCGGCAGTAGTCGTCGACCACCACATGGGTGCGGTCGATCTTGACCCCCAGCGTCTCCAGCCCCAGGCCTTCGACATTGCCGACAATGCCGACGGCGGAGATCACCGTGTCGAACTCGATCTTCTCGACCTTGCCGCCGGTCTCGATATGCGCGGTCACCTTGCCGGCGGCCCGGTCCAGCTGCTTGACCATGGATTTCTCCATGATGGTCATGCCCTGCTTGACGAATTGCTTCTTGGCGAAGGCGGAGATCTCGGCATCCTCCACCGGCAGCACCCGGTCCATCACCTCGACCACCGTGGTATCGGCGCCCAGCGTGTTGAAGAAGCTGGCGAATTCGATGCCGATGGCGCCTGAGCCGATGACCAGCAGCTTCTTCGGCATCCTGGGCGGGTTCAGCGCGTGCTTGTAGGTCCAGACCAGATCGCCGTCGGCCTCCAGCCCCGGCAGGGTGCGGGCGCGGGCACCGGTGGCGAGGATGATGTGCTTGGCGCTCAGCTCCTCGACGCCCTTGTCGGTCTTGACGCTGACCTTGCCCCTGGCCGGCAGCGTAGCCTCGCCCATGATGACGGTGACCTTGTTCTTCTTCAGCAGATGACCGACACCGCCCGACAGCTGCTTGGCCACCCCGCGCGAGCGTTTGACCACCGCATCGAGGTCATAGCCGATCTTCTCCGCCGAGAGGCCGAAGTCCTTGGCCCGCTCCATCAGGTGGAACACCTCGGCCGAGCGCAGCAGCGCCTTGGTCGGGATGCAGCCCCAGTTCAGGCAGATGCCGCCCAGATGCTCGCGCTCGACCACCGCGACGTTCAGCCCCAGCTGCGCGCCGCGAATGGCGGCGACATAGCCGCCCGGACCGGCGCCGATGACAATAAGATCAAATGCTTTCGCGGCCATGGCAATCCCCCGGGCGCAGATGCGTTTCAAAACTAGTTTAGTATTAAACCAGTTTCAGGCACGCCGCAACAACCCGTCTGCGCGACAGATGCGGCGGGGCGAAAGACCGCAGGGCGCGGCGCGAACGGATTTCGCTTCCGTTGCGCGGCGGCATCTGAAACGATCCTGACAGGCCGTCCTCCCGCCCCCGAGCATAGAGCAAGCCGAGCATAGATCAAAATACGAGAGTTTCATGGGTAAAGTTTTCAAGGACCTGTTTCTGGCGCTGCTGAACGCGACGCTGATCCTGGCGGCGATCTGCCTGCTGCTGTTCTGGAAGGTCTCGGCCACCAGCCGCGAGGTGATCGGCGAATTCGCCGGCGTGCAGAATATCGTGATGCCGCTGCGCGAGGACCTGCGCGACCTCACCCAGGAGGTGCAGGACATGCGCGCCACCCTGGCGGCGGTGGAATGGCTCAGCCCCGAGGAGCGGCCCGCCGCGCTGGGGCAGCTGGAGCAGCGGATGACCGCGCTGGACACCCGGATGGAAGTGGCGCAGAGCCGGCTGACCACACTGGCCAATATGCCCGGCCAGATGATGGACCGCGCCGTCGAGACCGGCGTCGACCGGCTGATGCTGCGCGCCGGCGAGCTGCGCGGCTGCCACCCGGCCGCCGCGCCGACAGGGGGCTGAGGGCCCCTAGCCCGCCGCCTGCAGCGCGCGCACCGTCTCGCCATAGCCGCCGGCCGAGACATAGGCCTCCTCCTGCGCGGTCGCGGTGCGCTCCAGCGCGGCATTGCGATAGGGGAAGCGGCCGAACTTGCGGATCACCTCGCGATGGGCGCGGGCATGCAGCAGGTTGCTGGCGCCGGTCTGCGGCATCCGCTCGCACAGCAGCCGCACGCAGCGGTCCTGATCGCAGAGGTTCTCCGAATGCATCAGCGGCAGATAGAAGAACTGCCGCGCCGGCTCGTCGATCTTCAGATCCCAGCCCTTGTCGATCGCCGCCTTGGCCGCCGCCAGCGCGGCGCGGTCGGTGGCAAAGGACCGGCCGTCGCCGCGGAACATGTTGCGCGGGAACTGGTCGGTCAGGATGACATAGGCCAGCACCCCGCTGGGATAGGTCAGCCAGAGCGAGAAGCGCCCGGTGCGCGCGCCCTCCCAGGCCGCGGCGAACCGCTGCCGGATGGTCTCGTCCAGGGCGTCGTCCTGGGCGTACCATTGCGCCGGACCAACCTCGTCCAGCCAGAAACTCAGAATCTCCTCAGGACCCACCATCGGTCTCCCTCCACTTTCCTCTCCCGGGCCGTATCCCAGTCTAGGGACGCTTTACATAAGCGTTACAGTAACAATTTGCGACAGTGGCAACATTCCGTGGGCAACATCCGTGGGCAGCAGTCCGCCGGCCTCAGGCGGCATCGGCATCCTCCTGCGCGTCCTGCGCCGCCTGCTCGGTCTCGATCGCATATTCCTGCGCCAGTTCCACCGCCACCGGGGTCGAGGCCGGCGACATCGGCGCGAAGGCGCCGGTGTCCTCGACCGGGATCGCCGGGCGCTGGGTGGTGCGATAGAGCGCGTAGAGCGACAGCGCGAACAGCAGCGCCGCCATCAGCAGGAAGAACCCCGGCGCCCCGAACACGCCGTCGCCCATCAGCCAGCCGGTGATCAGCGGCCCGGCGATGGCGCCCAGCCCGTTGATGAACAGCAGCCCGGCCGAGGCCGCCGCCATGTCGTCGTGTTCGAGGTAGTCGTTGGTATAGGCGATCAGCAGCGAATAGAGCGGGTTGGTCATGCCGCCGACCAGAAAGGCCGCGGCCAGCAGCATCGGGTAGACACCGCCGAGCGCCATGCCCACGACCGCGCCGACACCGCCGCCGGCGGCGACCAGCAGGATCAGCACCCGGCGGTCCATCCGGTCCGACACCCAGCCCAGCGGGTACTGCATCAGCAGCGCGCCGATATAGAAGGTGGCGACGAATCCCGAGATCTGCGCAACGCTCAGCCCGACCCGGGCGCCGTAGACCGCGCTCATGCCGAACTGGGCGGCAAAGACGCCGCCGGTCAGGAACATGCCGACGCAGCCCAGCGGCGAGGTGGCCATCAGCTGCTTCAGGCTCATCGGCTTGGTGGTGGCGAAGGCCGGCGTCGGGCTGATCGACAGCAGGATCGGCGCGAAGGAGACCGAGATCAGCACCGAGGCCAGCACGAAGGTGTCGAAGCCCGCCGGATCGCCCAGCAGCATCAGCGCCTGGGCGGTGACGATGCCGCCGGTCTGCACGATCATATAGAGCGACAGCGCCTTGCCGCGGTTGCGGTTGTCGGCGGCGTTGTTCAGCCAGCTTTCGGCGGTCACATAGACGCCGGAGAAGCAAAAGCCGATCGCCACCCGCCCCAGCGACCAGGCCACCGGGCTGGTGAAGACCGGATAGAGGATCATCACCGCCGAGATGAACGAGGCCAGCGCCGCGAAGACCCGCACATGCCCGACCCGGCGGATCATCTCGGGCGCCATCCGCGACCCGCCGAGGAATCCCAGGAAATAGGCCGACATCACGAACGACATCTGCAGGGTCGAGAACCCCTCGATCTCGCCGCGCACGCCCAGCAGGGTGCCCTGCAGGCCGTTGCCGACCATCAGCAGCCCCACGCCCAGCAGCAGCGCCCATGCGCTCGACAAGACTTGTTGCATCGGGGCCTCCGTTCTGTGCCGTTTCCGCGCCCGAGAGGGTCCGACCTTGCTACGGGCCGCAAAGGGGGCGCGTCCGTTCTGTCCGCGACAGTTCGCGTCGCATTCGGGCCAGGCCGCCGGTGACGGCCCTGCCCCAGCCCTACCCCGGTCCGGTCCCGTCGCGCAACCGCCCGTCTGCCGGCGCCGGGATCAGCAGCGAGGCATCGCCGTAGGAGAAGAACCGATACCCCTCGGCCACGGCGTGCTCATAGATCCGGCGGATGCGCCCGGCCCCCATCAGCGCCGAGACCAGCATCAGCAGGGTCGATTTCGGCAGGTGGAAATTGGTCATCAGCGCGTCGGTCACCCGGAACTCGAATCCGGGATAGATGAAGATATCGGTCTCGCCCTCCCAGGGGGCGATGGCGCCGCTCGCGCGTGCCGCGGTCTCGATCAGCCTCAGCGCTGTGGTCCCCACCGGGATCACCCGGCCGCCGGCGGCCCTGGTGGCGGCGATCTCGGCCGCCGCCTCGGCGCTGACCTGCCCCCATTCGGCATGCATCCGGTGGGTGGTCACATCCTCGACCTTCACCGGCAGGAAGGTGCCGGCGCCGACATGCAGGGTGACATAGGTAAAGGCCACCCCCTTCGCCCGCAGCGCCGCCAGCAGCTCCGCATCGAAATGCAGCGAGGCGGTGGGCGCGGCGACGGCGCCCGAGCGTTTCGCCCAGACGGTCTGGTAATCGGTCTTGTCCTGCTCGTCCGACGGCCGCTTGGCGGCGATATAGGGCGGCAGCGGCATCGCACCGGCCTCGGCCAGGGCGGCGTCGAAATCCTCGCCCGTCAGATTGAAGCGCAGCGCCCCCTGCCCCTCCGCCACCCGCTCCAGCGTGGCGCTGAGGCCGGCGCCGAAGACGATCTCCTCGCCCAGGCGGATCTTCTTCAGGGGCTTCAGCAGCGCCGCCCAGCTGCCGTCGGCGCGCGGCTCAAGCAGCGTCGCCTCGATCCGCGCGGCGGTGTCGCCCTGGACGCCGGAGCGATGGCGCAGCCCGCTCAGCCGCGCCGGGATCACGCGGGTGTCGTTCAGCACCAGCCGATCGCCCGGCCGCAGCCAGTCGGGCAGATCGCGCACATGGGCGTCGGTGATATGGTCGCCCTCGGCCACCAGCAGCCGCGCGGCGCTGCGCGGCACCGCCGGGCGGGTGGCGATCAGCCCTTCGGGCAGGTCGAAATCGAAATCGCTCAGTTTCATCATGCGCGCGCTATAGGAGCATCGCGGCGATTTGGCCATATGCCGCCTCAGCGGCCGCCCTCGGCGCCCTCCAGCAGGCTGGGGGCGCGGCGCGGCGGCGCGGTCTCGACCGGCTCGTCCTCCAGCGTCGGACGGGCGCCCCGGAACAGGTCGCGCAGCATCCCCGGCGCCAGCCCGGTCAGCGGGTTGACCTGCACCGTGGGATCGTCGGCCGGGCCCTTGAGCGAATAGTTGAAACCGATCATCCCCTCGCCCTTGCGGGTCAGCACGCTGCCGATCGCGTTGATCAGATAGACCGGCGAGATTACCCCGCGCATGTTCAGCACGCCGCGCTTGCTGTCGTAGATGCCATCCATCGACAGCCCGATCGCCGGCCCCACCGCGCTGCTTTCCAGCAGCACCAGCCGGTCGGGCTCCAGCCGGAACCTGGCCTCCACCGCCGAGAACTGGATGCCTTGGCCCGACATCTCGTCCAGCAGCCCGACCACGCTGATCGCGTTCAGCAGCGCCGCAATGGTCGGCGCGTCCTTGACCCGGGTGCCGGTCACCCGCAGCGTGCCGTCGTAATTGTCGGCCCCCACCGGCAGCAGCGTCAGCGTGAAGGCGCCACCGTGCGCCTGATTGAGGATCCCGGCCGAGCGGAACACGCCGCCACCATCCTGCGAGGTGACGGTGATCGCGCTGCGCCCGCCCTGCGGCTCGATCCGGCCGGTGACCGGGGTCTGGCCGTTGAGCAGGCCGCTGAACGGGCCGCGCAGCCCGCCCTGGGTGGTGAAATCGCCCTGAAAGCCGGTCAGCGCCAGGCTGTCGGTGATCTGCAGCCGGTCCAGCCGCACCTGCAGCGCGCTGCCGCCCTCGCCCTCGCCGTCCATCGGCGCGCGGCGCAGGTCCAGCGTGCCGGACAGGATGCGGATGTCGGGGCTGGCGGTGCCGCGCCCGACCAGCTCCACCCCGGCCTCGAGCCAGCCGCCCAGCCGCACCGAGCTGAGCAGCGCACGATCCAGCCCGCCGCCCTGCCGCGCGATCACGCTGCCGGTGGCGGTCAGCCCCGCCGCCTGCACCGACAGCTTCTCGATCCGCGCCACCTCGCCCAACAGGCCGTCCAGCTCCAGCAGGCCGGTCTCGGCCTCGGGCTTGCGCCAGCCCAGCACCGGGATCGCCAGCCCGACGCCGCGCAGATCCGAGCTCAGGTGCAGCGCCGGCGGCCCGCCGGTGCCGAGATCGAGGGTGAACTGCCCGGTGCCCTGGCCGCTGACGCTGCCGGCGGGCAGGCCGATGGCGAAAGTGTCGATCAGCCGATGCGACAGCTCGACCTGGCCGTCGACCCGGCTGGCCTTGCCGACGCCCGCGCCCAGCGGCTGACGCCAGCGCACCACCACCGGCAGATCGCCGATCCGCCCGGTGCCGGCGATCTGCACGTGGTGCTGATCCGCCTCCAGCCGCAGCGCCGTCGCCAACAGCTGCTGGCCGGGCACCAGCACCGAACTGGAGACATCGGTCAGATCGCCCTCGACGTGGAACTCCATCTCCTCATAGGGCACCTGCGGTTTCAGCGGCAGCGCCAGCGTGCCCTGCACCCGGGCGCGGCCCTCGGCCAGGGCGACCGGCAGGGTGGTGCCGCGCAGCACCTCGGCCGGCGGGCTGGCCAGCATCGACATCGCCGCGGTGATCGGGCCCTCGGCCACCAGCCGCAACAGCGCCGGCGCCCCCTGCTTGATGCCGATGTCGGGGATGATGAAGGAGGTGCCGCCGATCTCCAGCGTGCCGCCCTCCGCCGGCGTCACCGTGCCGCTGTCGGCGCTGACCGCGAACCGCGCACCGTCCAGCGTCACCTCGCCCGTGGCATTGAGGATCGGCGGCAGATAGCGGTTATAGCGGATGTCGGCGCCGGCGAACTGGAAATCGCCATAGATCCGCGGCGTCTCGCCCTCGCGCAGCCGCAGCGCCAGGTCGATGTCGGTCATCGTGCCCGCCATCAGGTTGCTTTCGACCCAGTCGCGCGGCTTTTCCGCCACCGTCCTGGGCCAGAGCGCCAGCAGATGCTCGGGCGTCAGCTGATCGAGCTTGCCGTCGACCGCCAGCCGCCAGCCCTCGGCCCCGGCCTCCAGCGCCCCGGACAGCCGCAGCGCGCTGCCGGCGTCGGCGACATACATCTGCCCCAGCGTCAGCCGGAACGGGTTCAGCGCCAGCCGGAAATCCACCGTGCCGCCATCCAGCTGCACCGGCTCGGGATAGAGCCCGGCCGGGTTCAGCCGCATCCGGTTGACGGTGAACTGGCCGACCAGATCGCTGAGCCGGCCGTTCTCGATGCCGCCCAGATAGGCCCGCCCCTCGCCGGTGCTGGAGCCCCAGGCGCTGTCCACCGCGAATTCGTCGAAGATCAGCGTCTGGCTGTCGGGCTGATAGGTGAAATAGCTGCGCGCGCCGCTGAAGGGGATCGGCCGCGTCGCCTCGGTCGGCTGCAGCACGCCGGCGCCGATCTGCAGCGTCGCCGACAACGGC
The DNA here is from genome assembly GCA_050177915.1 of Pseudodonghicola sp. Classification (GTDB taxonomy): domain Bacteria; phylum Pseudomonadota; class Alphaproteobacteria; order Rhodobacterales; family Rhodobacteraceae; genus Pseudodonghicola. The sequence continues at coordinate 8,858 of JBFXGQ010000143.1, forward strand.
CCCAACCCGCCCGAGGCGGTGACACTGCCGCGCAAAGACCCCGAGATCGGCGCCCGCAGCACGTCGAGCCAGCCGAGCGCGACGCTCTGCGCCGCGATGTCGGGGGCGGCGATGTCGCGCACCGAGATGCCGAAATCGGCCTGCATCTCGCCGATGCGGCTGGCATAATTCGCCTCGACCGAACTGGCGTAATCGCGGCCGCTGAGCAACGCGAAGCTCGACCCGATGCGCAGGT
>JBFXGQ010000144.1:0-9061 GCA_050177915.1 Pseudodonghicola sp.
ATGTGGCAACGGTGCTGTTCGAACAGCACCTGAACTACGATGCCGCCGCCCCCAACTGGTCCGACCGCGACCGGTTCATCCTGTCGGCCGGCCATGGCTCCATGCTGCTCTACTCCCTGCTCTATCTCACCGGCTATCCGGAGATGACCATCGAGCAGATCAACAACTTCCGTCAATGGGGGGCGATCACCGCCGGCCATCCGGAATACGGCCACGCGCCGGGGATCGAGACCACCACCGGCCCGCTGGGCCAGGGCATTTCCAACGCCGTCGGCTTCGCCATGGCCGAGGAGATCCAGCGCGCCCGCTACGGCAAGAAGGTGGTCGACCATTACACCTATGTGATCGCCGGTGACGGCTGCCTGATGGAGGGCGTCAGCCACGAGGCCATCGGCTTTGCCGGCCGCCATCAGCTGGGCAAGCTGATCGTGTTCTGGGACAACAACAACATCACCATCGACGGCACCGTCGACCTGGCCGACCGTACCGACCAGATGGCGCGCTTCCGCGCCGCGGGCTGGCACGTGCAGGAGATCAACGGCCATGATCCCGAGGCGATCGACGCCGCGATCACCAAGGCGAAGGTGACCAAGAAGCCCTCGATGATCGCCTGCAAGACGCATATCGCGCTCGGCTCCTCGGCGCAGGACACCTCCAAGGGGCATGGCGCGCTGACCGATCCGCAGCTGATCGCCGATGCCAAGGCCGCCTATGGCTGGACCGCGCCGGCCTTTGTGATCCCCGACACCATCAAGGCGGAATGGGAGCAGATCGGCAAGCGTGGCGCCGTCGAGCGCGCCAATTGGGAGGTCCGCTTTGCCGGTCTCTCCGAACGCCGCCAGGCCGAGTTCAACCGCGCCTATGCCCTTGAGGCCCCCAAGCGGCTGTCGGCCACCATCCGGGCGCTGAAGAAGCAGGCCAGCGACGCCAAGCACAAGCTGGCGACGCGCTCCAGTTCGGAACTGGTGCTGGAACTGGTCAACCCGCTGATGCCGGAAACCGTCGGCGGCTCGGCCGACCTGACCGGGTCGAACAACACAAAGACCGGCGATCTGGGCATTTTCATGCCGGAGAACCGCAAGGGCCGCTATGTGCACTGGGGCATCCGCGAACACGGCATGGCGGCGGCAATGAACGGCATGGCGCTGCATGGCGGCGTGCGCCCCTATGGCGGCACCTTCATGGCCTTCACCGATTACGCCCGCCCGGCGATGCGGCTGGCGGCGCTGATGCGCATCCCCACCGTCTTCGTCATGACCCATGACTCGATCGGCCTGGGCGAGGATGGCCCGACCCACCAGCCGGTCGAGCATCTGGCGATCAGCCGCGCGACGCCCAACACCTATGTGTTCCGCCCCGCCGACACGGTGGAGACCGCCGAGGCCTGGGAACTGGCACTGACGTCGAAGGAAACCCCTTCGGTGCTGTCGCTGACCCGTCAGGGCGTGCCGACCGTGCGGGTCGAGCACAAGGTCAACAACCTCTCGGCCCAGGGCGCCTATGTGCTGGCCGAGGCGGAGGGCAAGCGCGAGGCGATCCTGATCGCCACCGGCTCCGAGGTGTCCATCGCGCTGACCGCCCGCGAGTTGCTGCAGGCCGACGGCATCGGCACCCGCGTGGTCTCCATGCCCTGCATGGAGCTCTTCGCCGAGCAGGACGAGGCCTATCGCCGCAAGGTGCTGCCGGCCGGTCCGGTCCGCGTCGGCGTCGAGGCGGCGATGCGCGCCGGCGGCTGGGACCGCTGGCTGCTGGGCGAGCGTGGCCGCGAGGGCAAGGCGGATTTCGTCGGCATGGAGAGCTTCGGCGCCTCGGCGCCGGCCAATGTGCTCTACGAGAAGTTCGGCATCACGGCGCAGGCCGTCGCCGACAAGGTCAAGGCGCTGCTGGGCAAGTAAACCCACGGACAACGAGAGCTGAGAGAGGGGCCAGTCGGCCCCTCTTTATTCATTTGAAGGCCGAACGCAGGCACCCGGCCCGGAAACAGGAAAGACGCTTGGCTTCTGTTGCCCGGCCGTCAGGCCGGGCCGCGCCCGACCCTCCCCCCGGGAGGGCGCATTGTTAGCGTTGCGCGCCGAAGCGATGGTCGGCAAAAATGAAGCCGGCTCGCCCCGCTCGGATGTAGGAGCGCCCACCCAGGGTCGGGCGCGTCCGTCAGCGCATTTGGAACCAACGCGGCCCCGGGCCTCACCCCGCCTTGCGCGCCACCAGATCGACCAGCGCCGACAGGCCCGAATGCCCCGGCCCCTCGTCGATCTCGCGGTCGTAATCCTCCAGCCGCAGGATCTCCCAGCCGGCGAAAGCGTCGCGCAGCAGATCCTCGGTATACATATGCGCCGGGTCGCCCGGGCCGCCGGTGCCATAGTCCACCTGCCGCGGCGCATAGCCGTGCAACAGCAGCAGCCCGCCCGGCGCCACCGCCTGCGCCATCCAGCCGAACAGCTTCGCCCGCAGCTCCGGCGGGGTGAACTGGATGAAGACGCCGACCACCGCGTCATAGGGCTGGCTCCAGTCCCAGTCCTCGATCCCGGACTGACGGAAATCGACCGACACACCCTTTTCCGCCGCCAGCGCACGGGCCTTGTCCAGCGCCACCGCCGAGGCGTCGAAGGCGGTCACCTGATGGCCGAGCCCGGCCAGATAGACCGAATTGCGCCCCTCGCCATCCGCCACGCAGAGCAGCCGCGACCCCGGTGCCAGCGCCCCCGCCTGCGCCCGGACGAAATCCGCGGGTTCGGTGCCAAACAGATACCCCGGCTGCGCATAGCGCTGATCCCACATCGACATCCCCGTTCTCCGATTATTGAAATATTCCAATGGGATATGTGCCGATCCGAAGCCGGATCAAGCCCCCGCATCAGAACAGCGACAATTGATCCCCGCGCTGCGGCGGCACCCGGAACAGATCGCAGCGCAGCGGCACGACCTTGCCATCCAGCCCCAGCCGCCGCGCCGCCGCCTTGAACCGCTGGCCGATCATCCGGGCATAGTCCCCCTCGCCCCGCATCCGGTGGCCCCAGCGCGGATCGTAGTCGCGCCCGCCGTGCATCTCGCGCAGCCGCGCCATCACCTTGTCGGCCCGCCCCGGCGCATGTTCCGCCAGCCACTCCTGCCACAGCGGCGAGACCTCGCGCGGCAGCCTGAGCATGATCCAGCTCGCCGCGTCGCCGCCGGCCTCGGCGCCGGCCTCCAGGATCGCCTCCAGCTCGTGATCGGTCAGCCCCGGCACGATCGGCGACACCATCAGCCGCACCGGCACCCCGGCCGCGTGCAGCCGCCGGATCACCTCCAGCCGTCGCTTCGGCAAGGGCACCCGCGGCTCCATCCGCCGCGACAGGCGATCGTCCAGCGTGGTGACCGAGACGCCGACCCGCGCCAGCCCCTTGGCCGCCATCGGCGCCAGGATGTCCAGATCGCGCTCCACCAGCGTGCCCTTGGTGACGATGGCGACCGGATGGTCGAACTCCGCCAGCACCTCCAGCACGGCGCGGGTGATGCCGCGGTCGCGCTCGATCGGCTGATAGGGGTCGGTATTGGTCCCCAGCGCCAAGGGGGCGACGCGATACCGCTTCGCGCTCAGCTCGCGCCGCAGGATCTCCGGCGCGCCGGGCCGGGCCAGCAGACGGGTCTCGAAATCCAGTCCCGGCGACAGGCCCAGATAGGCGTGGCTGGGCCGGGCGAAACAATAGATGCAGCCATGTTCGCAGCCGCGATAGGGGTTCAGCGAGCGGTCGAAGGGCAGATCCGGCGACCGGTTCCAGGCGATGGCACTGCGCGCCGGCTCGTCGCGCACCTCGGTCCGGAAGCCGGGGCGCGGCTCGGGGATGTCCCAGCCGTCCGGCTCCTCCACCCGCGCCAGATCGAAGCGCCCGGTCTGGTTGCTGGCGGCGCCGCGCGCCTTGCGGCGCTCAGGATCTATGGAAACATTGAGACTCATGAGCCGATATTAGAACAAAGTGAGAACATCTGCAATCGCCCTTCGCCCTCCGCCGCATTTTCCCGCCGCGGGTCGGTTGCGGCCCGGCGGGTGTCGCAAATATCGCACCCGCCCTCCGGCCCTGTGGCAAGAAGGAGGACAGAGCGAAACCGCGGGTCCTCCCGCCTGTCAGGGAACCGAGTCCATGTCGGACCAAGACGACGACATCATCCTCAGCGAACTCGACGACGACGAACTCGTCCAGCAGATGTTCGACGACCTCTACGACGGTCTCAGGGAGGAGATCGAGGAAGGCGTGAACATCCTGCTCGACCGCGGCTGGGCCCCCTACCGGGTGCTGACCGAGGCGCTGGTCGGCGGCATGACCATCGTCGGCCACGACTTCCGCGACGGCATCCTCTTCGTGCCCGAGGTGCTGCTGGCCGCCAATGCGATGAAGGGCGGCATGGCCATCCTCAAGCCGCTGCTGGCCGAGACCGGGGCGCCGCGCATGGGCAAGATGGTGATCGGCACCGTCAAGGGCGACATCCACGATATCGGCAAGAACCTGGTGTCGATGATGATGGAAGGCGCCGGGTTCGAGGTGGTCGATCTGGGCATCAACAACCCGGTGGAAAGCTATCTGGAGGCGCTGGAGACCGAGGGTGCCGACATCCTGGGCATGTCCGCCCTGCTGACCACCACCATGCCCTATATGAAGGTGGTGATCGACACGCTGGTGGCCCAGGGCAAACGCGACGATTACATCGTGCTGGTCGGCGGCGCGCCGCTGAACGAGGAATTCGGCAAGGCGATCGGCGCCGATGCCTATTGCCGCGACGCCGCCGTGGCGGTGGAGACCGCCAAGACCTTTGTCGCCCGCAAGCACAACGCGATGAGCGCCTGAGCCATGGTGCGGCGGCGGTCCCCAGGCCGCCCCGCGCGGCGCCCTCTGCCGCCTGCCCCTGCCGCCGGCCCGATCAGCGACCAGCGCCTGACCGAGGCCGGGCTGGCGCCGCCGGCACAGCCTCGCGGTCAGATCCTGCTGATCGCCTGCGGCGCGCTGGCGCGCGAGATCCTCGCCCTCAGGGCCGCGAACGGCTGGGATCACATCGACCTCGCCTGCCTGCCGGCGATCCTGCACAACCACCCCGACCGCATCGCCGCCGCCGTCGAGGCCGCCGTCGCCGCCCATCGCGCCGCCTATGCGCGGATCTATGTGGTCTATGCCGATTGCGGCACCGGCGGCCGGCTGGCCGCCACCTGCGCCCGGCTGGGGGTGGAGATGGTCGCGGGGCCGCATTGCTATGCCTTCTTCGAGGGCACCAACCGCTTCGCGGCGCGCGACGAGGCCACCGCCTTCTATCTGACCGACTTTCTGGTCCGCCAGTTCGACGCCTTCGTCTGGCGGCCGCTGCAACTGGACCGCCACCCGGAACTGCTGCCGCTCTATTTCGGAAATTACACAACCCTGGTCTATCAGGCCAGACCGAGGATCCGGCGCTCACCGAAAAAGCCCGCGCCTGCGCCGACCGGCTCGGGCTGGACTTCGAGCGGCGGTTCACCGGCTATGGCGATCTGGAAACCGCCCTGCGGGGCTGGGCGTCGCGATAGGTGCAGCAGAGCGCGCCTGCGGCGCGGGCCTTCGGCGAGAGTATTTGCAGCGAGAAGAAGCACCGGGCGCGCCACAGATTTCCCGCGGCGCAGGGGGGCGCGGGAAATTCGTCCCAAAACGCAACGGTCGGCGGCCGCAACCGGCACTGCCGCTTCTTCTCGCTGCAAATACTCGAAGTCCGCCGCGCGATCCGCCGCCGGCAGTGACAGAGGGGCGCCTCAGGCGTGTTCGGCGGCGACCTGGCGAATCCGCTCGATCATCGCGCGCAGCCCGTTGGAGCGTTGCGCCGAGAGGTGATCGTTCAGCCCCAGCCGGCCCAGTTCGGCCCGGGCGTCGACCTTGGGCACCTCGGCCACCGGCAGGCCGTTGTAGAGCGCGCGCAGCACCGCGATCAGCCCGCGCACGATCATCGCGTCGCTGTCGCCGTCGAAGCGGAAGATGCCGTTCTCGATCACCGGATGCAGCCAGACCTGGCTGGCGCAGCCGTCGACCTTGGTGGCGGGCACCTTCAGCGCCGCGTCCAGCGGCGCCATCGCCTTGCCCAGGTCGATCACATGGCGATAGCGGTCCTCCCAGTCCTCGAGAAACTCGAAATCCTCGACGATCTCTTCGAATGCGGGGCGCGCCATATGCTGTTGTCCTCGGATCTGCTCGCTCGGTCTGACCTAAGACGCGCCCGCGCGGCTGTCCAGACCCGGCTTGCCGCTTTTCAACCGCGTCGGGATGCGCTAACCCGGAGCGACGGACCCAGAACGAGATCGGGCAAGATGAAGACACCTCTCACCCTCCTGCTCGTCGGCAGCCTGGTGCTGGCCGGATGCGGCGGCTGGCGCGACTCGCGCATCAACCCGGGCAACTGGTTCGGCAAGAGCCGGTCGGAAACCGTCGAGGCGGTGAAACCGGACCCGGTCAACCCGCTGCTGCCGAAGAAGAACCGCGGCGTCTTCGCCAAGCCCGAGCCCGAGGACAAGAGCACGCCGATCGCCCGGGTGACCGTGCTGCGGGTCGAGCCCACCACCACCGGCGCCATCATCTATGCCGAGGGCGTCGCCGCCCGGCAGGGCCCCTATCAGGTCGAGCTGCGCCCGGTCACCACGCCGGAGGAAGAGGCCGAGGGCATCCTGTCGCTGTCCTTCCGGGTGATCTATCCGCGCCGGACCACCGGCATCGGCACCGAGTTTTCGCGCACCGTGCATGCGGCCTATTCACTGGGCAAGCAGGACCTGCGCGCGGTCCGCTCGGTGCGCGTGATCGGGCAGGAAAACGTCCAGGTGACCCGCCGGCGCTGAGCCGGCGTCCCGTCCACGGGCGGCGCCACCGGCGCCGCACTTATGGTGTCAGAGATCGACGACGCGGACCGTCTGGCCCTTGGCCGCCAGCGCGATCCGCCCCTCGCACAGCCGCAGCGCATCGGCGCCGAACACCTCGCGCCGCCAGCCCTTGAGCGCCGGCAGATCGCGAATCCCGGCGGCGATGGCATCCAGATCCGCACTCGACGCGATCAGCTTGGCCGCCACGCCCGAGCTTTCGGTCTTGGCCTTCAGCAGCACCCGCAGCAGATCGGCCAGCGCCGGGTTCACCTGCATCTTCTCGCGGCTGAGATCGGCCTGCGGCAGTTGATCGGACGGGCATTCGATGCCCTTGGTGATCGCCTTCAGGATGCCGTCGGCGATCACCCCGCGCCGCGCCTCGCGCAGCAGCAGGCGCAGCCCGCCCAGGTCGGCATGGGTACGCGGCTTGACCGAGGCCATCTCGACCAGCGCGTCGTCCTTGTAGACCCGGTTGCGCGGCACGTTGTTGTCCTGCGCATAGGATTCGCGGAAGGCCGCCAGTTCGCGCACGATGCCGAGGAAGCGGGCCGAATTGGTGCGGGTCTTGACCCGGCGCCAGGCCTCCTCGGGGCGGATGTCGTAGGTGGCGGGATCGGTCAGGATCTCCAGCTCCTCGGTCACCCAGTGGCTGCGGCCGGATTTCTCCAGCTCGGCGGCGAGATGTTCGTAGATCCGGCGCAGATGGGTGACATCGGCCAGCGCATAGACCTTTTGCGCGTCGCTCAGCGGCCGGCGCGACCAGTCGGTGAACCGCGAGGTCTTGTCGACGCTCTGCCGCACGATCTTGCGCACCAGCGTCTCATAGCCCGCCTGCTCGCCGAAGCCGCAGACCATCGCCGCGACCTGGGTGTCGAACAGCGGCTTGGGAAAGACCCCGGCCTCGACCCAGAAGATTTCCAGATCCTGCCGCGCGGCATGGAACACCTTGACCACGCTCTCGTCCCGGAACAGCTCGTAGAGCGGTTCCAGCGACAGCCCCTCGGCCAGCGGATCGACCAGAACGGCGGTGTCGTCGGTGGTGCCGGGCATCGCCAGCTGCACCAGGCACAGCTTGGAATAATAGGTCCGTTCGCGCAGGAACTCGGTGTCGACGGTGACGTAGGGCTGGGTCCGGGCGGTGTCGCAGAAGTCTTGCAACTCCTGCGTCGTCGTGAGCGTTTTCATCAAATGCGTTTTCTTATGTTCTTGTGTCCGATCAGGCCGGCCGGCGCCCGTGCCCCGGAGCCGGATTAGAAACTCTTACGCTCTTCGGTTGTGCTTTGCAAATCCGCAGCACGGGCGGCGCGGCGACGCCCGTGAGGGGCGCGCACCCGTCAGCCCAGCAGGACCGGCGTGCGGTCGCCCAAGGCGAAGCGACGCAGCACCGCCGGGTAGAGCAGATGCTCCTGCTCCAGCACCCGCGCGGCCAGTACCTCGGGGGTGTCGCCGGGCAGCACCGGCACCCGCGCCTGACCCAGAATCGGGCCGTCGTCCAGCTCGGCGGTCACTTCGTGCACGGTACAGCCGTGTTCTGCATCGCCGGCCTCCAGCGCGCGGGCGTGGGTGTGCAGCCCGGTGTACTTGGGCAGCAGCGAGGGGTGGATGTTCAGCATCCGGCCGCCCCACTGCGACACGAACCCGGCGGTCAGCACCCGCATGAAGCCGGCCAGACAGATGATATCGGGCGCGGCCGCCAGCAGCGGTTTCATCAGCTCGGCCTCGAAGGCGGCGCGGTCGCCCTGGAACGGGCGGTGATCCACCGCCGCGACCGGCACGCCGCGTTCGGCCGCCTTGACCAGACCGCCGGCCCTGGGATCGTTCGACAGCACCAGACAGGGGCGCGCCGGATGATCGCCGGTCATGCTGTCGACCAGCGCCACCATGTTCGATCCGCCCCCCGACAGCAGGATGGCGACACGCTTGTGGCTCACAGCAGCGACCCCGTATAGCCGACGCCCTGCCCCGCCGTGATGGTGCCCAGACGCGCCACGGTTTCGCCGGCCTGCGCCAGCAGCGTCGCCAGCGCCTCGGCCCGGCCGGCGTCGCAGACCACGATCATGCCGATGCCGCAGTTGAAGGTCTTGAGCATCTCGGCCTGCGCCATGCCGCCGGTCGCGGCCAGCCAGCGGAACACCGCCGGCAGCTCCCAGGCGTTGAGGTCGATCTCGGCGCCCAGCCCCTCGGGCAGCACCCGCGGCAGATTCTCGGTCAGCCCGCCGCCGG
>JBFXGQ010000145.1:0-9045 GCA_050177915.1 Pseudodonghicola sp.
CGCAGGATAGAGCGGCGAGGCCGCGAAGGCGCCGATCGCCTCGGCCAGGGTTTCCGGCAGTTTCTCGGCCGGCCCGTCATAGGGCGACAGGGTCGGCGGCGGCGGCGTCAGCCCGGCGGCGATGCCGTCGAGCCCGGCCAGCAGCTGCGCCGCCAGCGCGTAATAGGGGTTCGCGGTGCTGTCGGGGGCGCGATTCTCGATCCGGCTGGCGGGATCGCCCGGCGCCATCAGCGCCCGGATCATCGCGCCGCGGTTGTCCATGCCCCACTGGATCCGGTTCGGCGCCAGCTGATAGGGCTGGTAGCGCTTGTAGCTGTTGACCGTCGGCGCCGTCAGCAGCGCGCTGGCACCGGCGTGCTTCAGCAGCCCGGCGATCCAGCCCGCCGCCTGCGGCGTCAGCGCGCCCGCGGCATCCGGCATGAACAGGTTGCGCCCGGTCTCAAGATCGCTCAGCGACTGGTGGATGTGCCAGCCATTGGCGACGATATTATCGAGCCGCGGCTTGGCCATGAAGCTGGCATGCAGCCCCTGCCGCGCGCAGACCTCCTTCACCATGGTGCGGAACATCACCAGATTGTCGGCGTGCTGCATCGGGCCGGCGGGGTCGAAGGTGAATTCGAACTGGCTCGGCCCCATCTCCACCTCGACCGACCGGACCGGCAGCCCCAGCCCCTGGGCGGCGCGGCGCAGATCGTCCAGCACCGGCTCGGCCTCGCCATAGCGGGTCTCGGTCAGGAACTGATAGCCCTGGGTCAGCGCCTCGGTGGCGACCGGGGTGCCGGGCATGGTGGTGTGTTCATGCCCCAGCGCCGCGTCGGTCCGGCGGAAGACGTGGAACTCCACCTCCAGCCCGATGGTGGCCTCCATGCCGCGCGCCGCCAGCGCCTCGATCGCGCGCGCCAGCACCCGGCGCGAGGCGAAGGGGATCGGCGTGCCGTCGCGGAACACCGGCTCGCACAGCATCCAGGCCGAATGCGGCGACCAGGGCAGCACCCGGAAGCTGCCGGGATCGGGCACCAGCAGAACGTCGTTGGCCCCCTGCATCGGGCCGGAGCGGATGCCGGCATCCTCGCTCCAGACCGGGAACACGGTGCGGTGCGAGGTGTCTTTCAGCAGCAGGGTCGAGGGCGCGGCGATGCCGCTGGAAAAGGCCGAGCGCAGCGCCGAGGCCACCAGCGTCTTGCCGCGCAGGATGCCGTGCTGATCGGCGAACAGCAGCCGGACGGTTTCCAGCGCCGCCTCCTCTGCCCGTGCGATCACCTCCTCGGCGGCGGCGCAGGCGGCATCGGACAACACCCCGCGCCGTGCCAGCGCGCCGCTCGTCAGATCGGTCATCTGGTCAGCCCCCGCTCAGACACGCGCATCCCAGGGACAGGCGGCGCGGCGCGCCACGTCGCTGGCGGCGGCGGCCGCCTCGGGCGCGGTGCCCTCGGCGATGGAATCGTTGGACAGCGGACCGAAGATCGCCGCCGGGTCTGTGCCATTGCGCATCGGCAGGGCCTCCTCCCGCCCCTCCTTGAGCGCGGCGATCGCCCCGCGCAGCATCCGACGATAGCGGATGAGGCCCACATCCGTCTTGCCCAGATGCTCCTCGGTGCGGTCCTGGATCGCGCCCATGCTCTCGACCGCCCATTGATCGTGCACATTGATGTCGAGCCCCATGCCGGTATAGGTCTCGCGCGCCTGCTCCTGCGGGTCGTAGCCGTAATTGTTGCGCGCGTTCTTCAGCGGCGCATAGTCCGGCAGCCGGTGCTCCTTCAGCCGCTGGTCGCGCATCAGCGCCTTGTCCACCGGTTTGTCGAAGCTGGTGAACATCGCATACCAGTAGCAATTGCGATCGTCGACCGGCACATGCCACTGGGTGATCGTCATCTCGCGCGACATCGGGATGCAGATCGCCTCGGGGAAGATCTGGTTGGTGACCCGCACATGGGTGCGGCCGTCCTCCATCCGCCGCAGCGCCGTCAGCTTGAGGCCGAAGTCGGTCTCCTCCACCCCGATCTCCGGGCGCGGATAGTCGCGCAACAGCTTGGTCATCGGGATATCGGTATTGGCCGCCTTGTCGCGGAACTGCTTGCCATAGCTGTCGGCGGGATCCTCGTCCTGCAGGAAGCGGTGCAGGAACGACGCATGCGCCGGGTCGATCCCCACCTCCATCGCCTGCAGCCAGTTGCATTCCCACAGCCCCTTGAAGGCAAAGACATGGGTGTCGGGGGCGCGGAAACAGTCGAAATTCGGAAACGCCGGCGGCTCACCCGGCCCCATCCAGGCCCAGACGATGCCGTTCTTCTCCGCCACCGGATAGGAGCGCGCCTTGATCTGCTCGTGCATCCGGCTGCCCTCGGGCTCGCCCGGCTGTTCGACGCATTGGCCGTCGCGGTTGAAATGCCAGCCATGGAACGGGCAGCGCAGCCCGTTGTCCTCCAGCCGGCCAAAGCACATGTCGGCGCCGCGATGCGGGCAGTTGCGCTGGATCAGCCCCAGCTTACCCTCGCTGTCGCGGAACAGCACCAGATCCTCGCCCAGCAGACGCACCGGCACCACCGGGCGGGCGGTCATCAGCTCGTCGCTCAGCGCGGCGGGCTGCCAGTAGCGGCGCAGCACCTCGCCGGCGTCGGTTCCCCGTCCGACACGGGTCAGACTGTCGTTCAATTCCTGGCTGATCATGGGCCCCTCCCTGGCGATGGCGCGGTACGGCTTGACCTTGGTGGTCAATTTGTGCGATATACGCACAACATGTGAATTATACGATCATCTTGAAGCCTTCGCCCCAAGCCTGTCAAGAGCGTGCCAATGCCCACCGACGCCGCCCCGCAAGACCGCAACATCGCCGGCACCTTCGCCAAGGGGCTTGCCGTGCTGGAGGCCTTCGACGGCCGGTCGCCGGCGCTGACCCTGGCCGAGATCGCGCGGGCCACCGGGCAGGACCGCGCCACCGCCCGGCGCGGCGCGCTGACGCTGGTGCATCTGGGCTATCTGCGGCAGGACGGGCGGCACTTCTCGCTGACGCCGAAGGTGCTGGCGCTGGCCGGCGGCTTTCTGCAGGCGCATCAGATCGGCCGGCAGGTACAGCCGGTGCTGAACCACCACGCCGCCGCGCTGGGGGTCGAGATCACCCTGGCCGCGCGCGAGGGTGATCATGTGCTGATGCTGGCGCAATCGACGGTCCAGGGCGGCACCGTCTCCTATGGCTTCACCCCGGGCAGCCGGCTGCCGCTGGCCCATACCAGCCTGGGGCGGATGCTGCTGGCGGGCGAACCGGCGGCCGAGGTCGCAGCGTTGCTGGCCCGCCTGCCGCTGCCCCGGCACACCGACCAGAGCCTGACCGACCCGGCCGAGATCGCCGCCCGCATCGCCCAGGCGCGCGAGGATGGCTTTGCCGTCACCGACAGCGAGTTCGAGCCGGGCATCGTCGGCATCGCCGTCGCCGCCGGCCCCCGCGTGGTGGCCGGCAGCTCGATCCCCCGGGGCCGCGACGGCACCGATGACATCGACCGGGTGCTGCGCGGCCTGCAGGGCTGCGCCTATGAGCTGCGCCGCGCCGGGGCGCTAACGGGGATCTAGCCCAGGAACAGCCCCCAGCGCGCCGGCCGCCGCCGCGCCGCGCCGGTCAGCACCAGCGCGGTCAGCGCCAGCAGCAGCGCCTCGGCCAGCGGCGGCGCCATCCAGATGCCGCGCTCGCCCAGCGCCAGCGCCAGCGCGAAGGTCAGCGGGATCGAGAACAGATAGGGCTTGGCCAGCCCCAGCAGCGCCGCCCGCCGCACATCGCCGATCGCCTGGAAATAGGCGCCCACCATCATCAGCGGCCCCGACAGCGCGAACAGCGCCACCATCACCGGCAGGATGCGCGCCACCGCGGCCACCACCTGCGGATCGGAAACGAAGACCCGGCCCAGCGCCGGCGCCGCCAGGCTCAGCCCCGCCTGCATCACCGCGCAATAGGCCAGCGCCAGCCCCAGCGCCATGCGCAGGCTGGCGTCGGTGCGCCGCAATTTGCCAGAACCGAAGTTGTTGCCGGTGATCGTCTGCATCGCCTGCGACAGCCCCAGCAGCGGCAGGAAGGTGAAGGTCATCACCCGGGTCACGATGCCATAGGCGGACACCGTGCCGGCATAATCCCCCGGCCCGGCCAGCTGCAGCGCGGTGACGATGGCGGCCGAGCCCAGCGCGACGCCGATGAAGCTCAGGCTCTGCGGCGCGCCCAGCGCCAGGATCGCGCCCCAGCCGCGCGTCAGCCCGCCCCGCGCCAGGGCGGACAGCCCCAGCGGCGTCTGCGCCCGCGCCCGGAACCCCAGCAGCAGGCCCAGCGCCAGCAACTGCGCCAGCACCGTGCCCCAGGCCGAGCCCGCCACCCCCAGCCCCAGCCCGACGATCAGCACCGCGTTGAGCGCGATATTGGCGAGCGAGACCAGCAGGCTCAGCCCCGCCATCAGCCCGGCGCGCCCCTCGTTGCGCAGCGCGTCGGAATTGACCGACAGCACGAACATGACCGGGGCGAAGACCGTCATGATGCGCAGATAGACCAGCGCCTGCGCCGCCACCGCCGCATCGCCATCGGCCGCCAGCGTCACCAGCGGCCGGCCGAACGGCAGCACCAGCGCGATCAGCGCCAGAGCCACCGCCAGCGCCAGCCCGTGGGCGCCGGCGAAGACCGCCCGCGCGGCGTCGAGATCCCGCGCCCCCAGACGGCGGGCCAGCAGGCTGGACATGCCGCTCGCCACCAGCGTCGCCAGCGCCACGAACAGCATGTAGACCGGGAACAGCAGCGTCACCGCCGCCAGCGCATCGGGCCCGACGAAGAGACCCAGGAACAGGGCATCGGCCACGGTCAGCAGCCCGTTCATGCCCATGACGAAAATGATCGGCAACGCGGTGCGGGCATAGATGCCGCCCAGCGGGCCGTCGAGAAATGCATTGTCGGGCGACTGTGCCATCGCGCCCCTCTCCTCTGTCGCGCATATCGCCTGAAGGATGGACGGGAACCCGCGTTGCCATCCACGCGATATGCGGGGAGGACGAAAGGACAGATCGGCAGAGCTTCACCGGGGCATGCGCCTGCGGGTGGCGGGCGTCTGCAGCCCACCGCCCCGATAGACCGGTGCGGCCCGCGGGTCAAGCACCGCAGCGGGACGTCACCGCAACCGTTCCAGACCTGTGCCGCGCCAGTACCAGAGGAAATCGCAGTCCGGACGTCCGAACGCGCGGGTGCAGTCTCCCACCGAGCCGATCAGCGCCACCGCATCGTTGCCGTTGTTCAGCGGCTGCAGCCGCACCCCGAGCGCCGACAGGGTTTCGGGGCGCCCCTTCCACGGGAAGAGCGCCGAGACATAGACGCCCACCGAACACATCGAGGCGCCGCAAAAGGGCTGCGGCAGCCCGCCGGTGCAGGTCACCGCGCGCCAGTCGACAATCACGTCCTCCACCCCGTCGCCGTCGATCTGCGCGCCGAGGATCGCCTCGGCGGTCTTCACCGCCGGCCCATTGCAGCTGCGCAGAATGTCGGCCTCGGCCCGCTGGCGCATCGACACGACCGCCAGCATCTGGCCGGCCGCACGGCCCACCGCCGCGCCCCCCGCCACCGCCTGCGCCCAGGGTTTGCCGATGGCGGCGAACATGCTCTGGCAATAGCCCGCCAGCTGCCCCAGCCCGGCGCGGAACCCCTCGGACGACAGCGCATGCCGCCCGCCGTCATAGCGCAGCTCGAACCGCGGGGCGCCAGCGATGGCGGCAAAGGCGGGGTCGTTGACCGGCAGATCGGTCTCCCAGGTGCTGAACGGCTCGTTCCAGCGCAGCCCCTTCAGCCGGTAGCCGGTGGCGCCGCCCACCACGATCATCACATCGTCGCGCGCCAGCCGCTGCGGCGACGGCGCCCCGATCGCCCGGTCGCTGAGATAGACCCGGAAGGCGCCGCCGGGGGTGATGTCGGGCTCGGTATTGCCGGTGACCCGGGGCGACAGCCCCTGCGGCGAGCGTTCGCCGCAGACCAGCGCCGGCCCCGGCCCGTCGACCGGCGCCAGCGTGGCGCTGAAATACGAGCCGTCGTCGAATTGCGACATCGCCCATTCCTGCGCCTGCCCGGCGCCGGGGCCGAGCGCCCCCAGCGCCAGAGCCAGCGCCGCCGCCATCACAGCCATCCGCCGCCCGATCCCGCACCGCTGAACCATCGGCCATCCTCGTTCCGCACTCCGTCGCCGCCAGCTTAATTTCGCCGCCCCGTCAGTCAACGGCCGGGCGGCCGGACCGCGGCAAATCGCCCAGCCGCATGCCGCCTGCCGCCCGCAGGGGCTTCACAGACCGGCGATAATTTGCTGAAAACGGAACAGAAACGGCAACCCGAGGGAGCCCGGGCCATGAAGAAGATCCTGCTCTGCGCCGCGCTGGCGCTGTCCGCCTGCGCCGAACTGCCCGCCAGCCTGGGCGCCCCCGCCGAGACCGAGGTCCGGCAGGTCACCGTCTGGAGCCGGGTCTGGACCGTGCGGCCCGAGGCCGGCAAGCCCGGCTACTGGCGCGCCAGCCGCGACTGGAACAACCTCAACCCCTACGGGCCGCCGGCGCGGCTGCGCACCCATCAGGCGATGCGCGCCTTCCGCGCCGCCACCGGCTGCGCGCCGGTCTATGCGACCATGTATCAGACCATCACCGGCGACGTGCTGAGCCAACTGTCCTGCCCGCCGGCGAAGTGAGCAGTAGCCTCGCGAAGCGGGATTGAGGTCGGTCAGGCTTCCTGCCATAGCTGCGCCATGAAAGTGGCGATCAACGGATTCGGACGGATCGGCCGCAGCATCCTGCGCCAGATCCTGACCAGCCCGCGCGGCGCGCGGATCGAGGTGGCGCAGATCAACGACATCGCGCCGCCCGAGACCTGCGCCTATCTGTTCCAATACGACAGCACCTTCGGCCCCTTCCCCGGCGAGGTGACGCTGGAGGACGGCTGCCTGGTCGCCGGCGGCCGCCGCATCCCGCTGTCGCAGCAGCCGGATCTGCGCCAGGTGGACCTCGCGGGCGTCGACGTGCTGCTCGACTGCACCGGCATCGCCCGCAGTTCGGACGTGGCCCATCGCGGCATCGACGCCGGCGCTGCCAAGGTGCTGATCTCCGGCCCCTCGCCGGCCGCCGATCACACCGTGGTGCTGGGCGCCAACGAGGAGACGCTGGGCGACGCCCGGGTGGTCTCCAACGCCTCCTGCACCACCAATGCGCTGGCGCCGCTGGTCAAGGCGATCGACCGCATCGCCGGGATCGAGACCGGCCATATGACCACCATCCACTGCTATACCAACAGCCAGCCGATGGTGGATGCGCCGCGCGGCGATCTGGCGCGCAGCCGCGCCGGGGCGCTGTCGATGGTGCCCACCACCACCAGCGCCATGCATCTGATCGACGTGGTGCTGCCCGCGTTGGCCGGCCGCATCAGCGGCGCCGCCGTGCGGGTGCCCACCGCCAGCGTCTCGGCGGTGGATCTGATCGTGCAGCTCTGCCGCGACATCGACACCGAAACCCTCAACGCCGAACTGAAGGCCGCCGCCGCGGCCAGCCCGGTGCTGGGCCCGGTGCTGGGCCCGGTGCTGGGCTGGACCGACCGGCCGCTGGTCTCCTCCGACCTGCGCGCGCGCAGCGAATCGCTGGTGCTGGCGCTGCCGGAAACCCGGATGATCGGCCCGCGCCAGGTGCGGGTGTTCGGCTGGTACGACAACGAATGGGGCTTCTCGGCCCGCATGCTCGACGTCGCCGAGCTGATGACGCGGGCCTGAAAACGCGGACCTGAAGACACAGGCCTGAAGACACGGGCCTGAAGACACGGGCCTGACCCCGGCCTTTTTCTGGCTGCAAATATCCCCGCCGGAGGCCGCGCCCGCAGGGCGCGTCGGGGCACCGTCGCCGGACAGGGGCGCGCGGACCGCCCGGTCTGCCGCGACAAATGGCGAAAATCGGCCACCCCACAAAAGCCTGTGGCGATCGGCGGAGAATCGCGTTTAACCCCCTACATCTGGCGTGTTAGACAGATCAGGCAGCATGCGGCTGCGGAACCGGCCCCGCCGTTCCGCGACCGACAACCAGGAGCATCGCCATGACCGTCAGCGGCCGGAAGGGCAGCGTCCTGCGCGGCATCGCCGCGCTCTGTTCCAGCGCCTGGATCGCGCTGGCCCCCGGCGGCGCATCCGCGCTCGACACCGCGCTCAGCGCCCCCCGCGCGCCTGAGGCGCTGCAGGCGCAGCTGCAGACCGCCTCGGCGGTGATGGCGGCCGAGGCCCGCGGCCTCGGCACCGTGCAGGAGCTGGTCGCCGCCGCCCAGGCCGATTACAACACGCTGGTGCAGGTGCTCTACGATCAGGGCTATTTCAGCCCGGTCGTGCACATCCGGATCGACGGCCGCGAGGCCGCCTATATCGAACCGCTGGCCCTGCCCCGCAGCATCGGCAGGATCGAGATCGCGGTCGATCCCGGCCGGCCGTTCCGCTTCGGCCGCGCCGAGATCGCGCCGCTCGCCCCCAAGACCGAGCTGCCGCCGGGCTTCGCCCCGGGCGAGGCAGCTACCACCGGGCTGGTCCGCGACGCGGCGCTGGCCGGCGTCAAGGGCTGGCGCAACGCCGGTTATGCCAAGGCCGCGGTCGGCAGCCAGCGCATCGTCGCCAATCACGCCGCCGCCCGGATTGACGCCCAGATCCGGCTGGCACCGGGCCAGCAGCTGCGCTTCGGCAACCTCATCGTGGCGGGCCATTCCGACGTCCGCGACAGTTCGGTCCGGCGCATCGCCGGGCTGCCCGGCGGCGACATCTATCACCCCGACACGCTGCAGACCGTCAACACCCGGCTGCGGCGCACCGGCACCTTCGCCTCGGTCACCGTGAAGGAGGCCGAGACCGCCAATCCCGACGGCACCCTCGATGTCACCGCCACGCTTGAGGACATGCCCAAGCGCCGGATCTCCTTCGGCGCCGAGCTCGCCTCGCGCGAGGGGATGGACCTGAGCATGGCCTGGACCCACCGCAACCTGTTCCACGGCGCCGAGCGGCTGCGCATCGAGGCGGCGATCCAGATCGGAAG
>JBFXGQ010000146.1:0-9001 GCA_050177915.1 Pseudodonghicola sp.
CCGAGATTGGTCCGCATCCGGTCGAGCGTCGTGTTCAGGTACTTCAGATCGTCGTCGAAAGTGCGGGTTTCCTCGCCGAGGCTCGCCAGCCACTGCACACCGGCGGCGCCGAACGCGATGATGCCGATGGTGGCCAGGCTGATCGGGTTCAGCATGGCCATGAAGGAGGTTCCGATGGCCCTCAGCGCCGCCTTGCCGCCGCCGAGTTGCATCAGCACCTGGCTGACCTGCGTGCCCTGCTGCATCGCAAGCTGCAACGGGTTCTGGCCGGCGGCCATCATGATCCCGATGTCGTTCCACTGCGCGAAGAGGTTGGCCGTCGCTCCGGTGGCCATATTGGTCGAGACGCCATACTGGTTCAGCAGCGCCGGCATCGGCCGGATCGACTGCGCCGCCCGATCCCGCGCCGCCGCCGCCTCGGCCGCGTTGAGCGCGCCCATCTTCTCCGCCTCGGAGATTTCGCGGAGGGTCGCCTCATATTGCTTCGATGCCGCGAACAGCGGGTTGAACTTGGCGCGGATGCCATCCAGCTCCGCCTGCCAGGCTTGCGAGGCCTGCTGATGACGCAGCATGGCGTCGACCTGATCGCCGATCGACACGGTATAGCCCGCGCCGGCTGCCTGGGCTGATCGCATCGCCGTCTGCGCCGCCCCGATCGCCGTGGACATCGAGGCGGTCGCCTGTGTGGCGTCGAGATTGGCGGCGGAGAGGCCGGTGGCCATATCGCGCATATCCGCCGTCGCCACTGCTGCCCGACCCATGGCGGCGGTGGCATTGATGGTCTCGGAGGTGGATCGCGCGAGCGACACGCCGGTGCTGTCGATCGCCGCGCCTGCGGTCGCCGACCGCTGGCCCGCCTCGGCCGCCGCGGTGCCGAGGGTCTTGAGATCGCCGCTGGTGCCGGCGATCTCGCGCCGGGCCTGATCCGCCATGAAGCGGAGAAGCACGGAAATGTTGATCTCACCGGCCATCGGTCATTGGTCCCTGTTCAGCTCTTCGGTCGCGCCCGCCTCGATCAGGCGGACCTCCGCCCATGTCTCTGGCGTCAGCTCGATCCCGGCCATGGCGAGCCCGTCGCGGGCATTGCCGTAGTGCAGGCCGATCCATTTGACGCCAGACTGGCCCTTCGGGATGGACACCCATTGCGTGTCGACGGAGAGAAAGGCCTCAAGTGCCGGGGCGTTCTCTTCCCAGATTGCGAAGCCGCTGGCTGCGGCCCAGCCTTCCGGCAGATCGAGGCCGAACATCCGTGCGTCCGCCTCGATTCCGTCTTCAGTATCCGCGGCCCCGAACAGCTCGCCCCGTGCCCAGGCTGCCCCGGCCGCAATCAGTTTCCCTGCCGGGCCCCCATCAGCGCGCCGTTGTAGGTGTTCAGAATGGCGATGCGCACAACGGGATCGTCGAGCAGCTCGTCGCGCTCGGCATCGCTGTAGATGATGGGCTGCTTGTCCTCGCCCACATAGTCCTCGCCCCAGCCCACGAAGATCCGCTTCAGATAGGCGTCGGTGCCGGCGTCGGTGAGCAGGTCGAAGCCAGCCGCCTCCGAGATCGACAGTGCCTGGAAAATCCCGGTGAAGCTGTCCTCCCGATAGCCGCCGTCGACCGGCCGCTTGACCTTCACCTTGTGCGAAAATTGCGGGTTCTTGCTCTTGATCATCATGGTGGATTCCTTTCTGGTTGGATCAGGTGAGGGTCATGGTCCACTGGTCGTTGCCGGCAACCGGCAGCGGCACCAGGCGCAGCGGCCAGCGGGTGATGTTCTTGGCGTTTTCGAGGCTCTGGGTGCGCTGGAACTGCGCCCCCGGCGCGTTGAGGCCCAGAATGCGCCCCGCGGTGGTGCCGTGGGTGAGGATGACTTCCTGCGGCGTCATCGCGTCCGCCAGGGCGAAGGGGTCGAGCGTCGTCAGCGGGACCGCGCGCACCGACGTCTCGATGGTCTCCGATTTGCCGGTGATCTCGATGGCATCGTGGCCGACCTCGAATGTCGTCTCGACCTGGTTGCCGATGTTCAGCATGAACGTGGTCATCACCAGATCAACGCCACCGATCGAGAAGGCAGGCGTGTTGATCGTGGAGGCCACTTTCGGCCGCGCGGCGATCTGTGCGGCGAGATCGGGCGTCACCATCGGCGTTTCGGTGGCCTGGCTGTAGAGGCCGATAAACTCGAATTCGAGATACACGATGCCCTGCGCATTCAGCCGGAAGGTGCAGGTGCCGCGCGAACCGATCAGCTTGAACAGCGTGCCGTCGATGTTGAGATAGAGGGTAACGGCCTCATGGTCGTCGGTGACCGGATTGTAGGTGACCGAAACCCCGGCAGCGATCACCTCGGCGCAGGCGCAACCGCGCATCAGCACGCCCCAGGCCGGCGCGGTGCCGGCGGTGCCGGACGGCGTCGCCTCGACATTGAAGGCCAGCTTGCGGTGCAGCTCGGTCGGGATGGTCCCCTGAGCGCCCATGTAGGGCAGCTCCAGATCGCGGCTGACATCCTGACCTTCCATCGGCGACAGCCGGACGTTCGTCGCCAGGATCGAATTGGCCGCGCCGGTGGGCACCGCGTCGGTGCCATAGGTCGTCTCGATCTTGGCGAGCAGGACCTTTTTCTTCCACATCTTGGGGGCGAGCATCTCAGTCCTCCTTCACGGGCTTTTTCAGGGCCTTTTCAGCCGCCTTTTGCGCGGCTTTTTTCGCCTTCTCATCAGCCGCGAGTTGGGCGGCCTCGTCTTGGGTCAGCAGCTTGCCGTCGGCCTGGCGCACGAAGCTGCCGCCGCCGGAAGGCATCGAGTTGCGGGTCATGGTGTCGTCCTCACCTGGTCGGAGATGGAAAATTCGAGCTGATAGGCCAGCAAGGCGGTGCCGAGATTGATCATCGCGCCGCGCAGCACCTGGAACACGCCGGTGGCCTCGTCGGGCGCCCAGCCGGCGACGGCCTCGATCACCGCCTTGATCAACGTAGTAATGGTGGCGCCCTGCCGGCCAAGTCCCTTGCTGGGGGCCGGCACCAGGATCACCACGGCAATCACTTCGTCCACGTCCTGGACGTAACTGCCGACGGAGATCTCCGCCTTGCCGCCGCGCAGGCCCGCCGGCATCACGAAGGCGCCGCCGGTGGCGGCGGTCAGGCTGGCCTGCCGCAGCAGTGCCTGGAAGTCCTCAGTCTCCCTGGTGCGCCCGGAGAGCGTCGGCACCTGCGCCTCGATCCGCGCGATCAGCTGGGCGAGATCCATCAGATGAACCCCTTCATGTTCTCTTCGGTCAGGAATCGGTCGCGGTCGGTCAGGCGGACGCCCGTGGACGGCGCCGTCGCCGGATCGGCCCCGGCAATCGGCAGCCGGACCTTGCCGGTGGCGATCCGGTCCAGGAGCGACATCGCTTCCTTGTAGTCCTTCTCGATCTTGTCGTCGGCGCCTTGTGCGTGCAGCTTCCAGATCGCGATCATCTGCGCGAGATCGGCCAGCAGCGGCGGCGTCTCGGCCAGCGGCAGGACATAGCGGCCGAGCAGGAAGCCGTCGATCAGCGCGTCGGTGTCAGCAAGCGCCCGGTCAATCACGTCGGTGTCGATCAGACCGGTCGCGACCTCGCCGCGATCGGTCAGCATCACGAGCATGCGCTCGCCGAAGCGGTCGGTCAGCTGGTCGAGGGTGGCATAGGTCATCGGTGCTCTCGCGGTGTCTGGATGGTCCCGGGGGCGTGAAAACGCCCCCGGGCAGGCCCCGCCCAGGGGGATGGGGTATGGGGCATCGTGCCTCCGGGGGAGGGCCGGAGAGCATCGGTTACGAGGCCTGGACGAGCTCGATCGTCAGGGTCTTGTCGGCATCGAGCGCCTGCACGTCGTCTTCGGACAGCTCATGGAACGGGATATCCACCGGGCTGCGGTCGAAGCGCCGCCCGATGCGCCAGCGGCCTTTCTTCGGGCCGGTGACGCGCAGCACCTTGTCGGGCTCCGCCAGCGGCTCGTCCGGCTGCTCGGGCTCGGTCGGCTCCTTGCGCTCGGCCGGCTCCTTTTGCTCCGCCGATTCCGTGGCTTCGGCCGGCTCCTTCGACTCGGCCGACTCCTTCACGTCGCTGGCGCCGGCGATGATCGCCGCCGTCACGGTCTCGGCATTGTCCTGGTCGCCGGCGGGGACTTCGGGAGCGCCGTCGCCCCCGCCGGGATGCCCCTGCGCCTGTTGCGCAGGAGCTGCTGCATGGGCCTCGGCGGATTGCTCCGCGTCATCGGCGCCCTGGGTATTCTGGTCGGCGACCTGATCAGCGGCTTTCGCCGCGTCTTCGGTCGCCTTGGGGGTCTGGGTGCTGCGCCGGGCCATGGATTACAGCCAGTCGCAGACGAAGAGCTCGGCCGTGCCCTTCCAGATGTTGGTCTCGCCGGCGGCGTTGCGCTCGGCATTGAGGATCTCCATCGCGTTGCTTTCCAGCGACCGCGGGACCATCAGCAAGTTCGGCTTGATGCCCAGCGGCTGGCCATGATCGGCCTTCATGCCGCCGAGGCCCGCACGTGCGATCGCATAATTGGCCGCGTTCAGCGTCTGCTTGGAGCCCCAGGCCATCTGCCAGAAGCCGTAGCCCACGTTGCAGCGGGAATCGGCGCCATAGAGGAACTGCTTCTTCATGAAGACATTGTCGTCGGTGACGCTGTCCTTGGTCACGAACTGCGGCTTCTTCCGGCTCTGGAACAGGATCGGCTTGATGATCTCGTTGGTGGCCAGCAGGAACCACGGCGTTCCGGCGCCGCCGTCGGTATTGGCAACGCCGTTGATCGTCTTGCCGTCTGCGGCGACCACGGGGTGATCGGTGTCGAAGAAGTTCTGCCCGTCTTAGCACTCGGTGGCGAAGCCGTTCTTCAGCGCGCCGAACACCAGTTCGTTGGGATGGCGCGCAGCGGCGCGGCCCAGAACCTTGAACCGGATACTGTACGTCCCGAGCGTGTCGTCCTCGATATGGTTGCGGTCCACGCCGACGGTCAGCTCGAAATCCCGGTTCTTGATGGCATAGTCGTGCTCGGCCAGGGCCTGGACGACACGATCGCCGATCCATTCGCGCATGCCGGGCAGTTCGCCCAGCCAGCCGTATTTCTCCTCACCGGCGGTCGAGGTGACCTCCTCGGCGATCTTCATGTAGTCGGCCTTGCCGGCCCCGCCGTCGAAGGCGTCCTGGAAGGTCTTCTTGAAGCCGACGCGCAGGGCGTCAAGGTTTGCGGACGTGAGTTTCATGGATCAGACCTTTCAGACGGCTGCGGCTTTGGTGAGCGCGGGATCGAAGCGGACCCAGACGCCCTGATCGTCGATGTCGACAACGGTGCCGGCCGGGGAACGGGTTGCGGTGCCATCGGTCTTGGCGACGGTCTGGTCGTCGACCGCGAAGCAGACCGCCCCGATGTCGGCGATGGTGATCTCGTCGCCGGCGGTCGAGTTTTCGTAGAGGAACACAGCCTCAGCGACGTCCAGGAAGGCGTCACCGGCGGCCCCGTTCGTGTTGTCGGCGAGATGCTCGGCGCGCCCTGCACCGACCAGGCCGGTGGCGGTGCTGCCAGGGACAAGGTAGCCGGCAGCGTTGCGCATGGTCATGGCGCCGGCAAAGATCATCGCCGATGCGGCCACGGCGAACCGACGGGGCGCCGGCGCGGGCGATGCAAGCTGCGGCGTGTTGCGGTTTGCGGAAAGTGCGGTCATCAGAGGGCCTCCTCGGCTTCAGCCTTCAGGAAATCGGCGTAGTCCTTGGGGGAGATCCCCAGCAGACGCGCCGCTTCCAGCTGTTCGGATTGCAGGGCGATCTCGCCGGGCTTGGCGGGCGTGGCGGGGATACTGGGGCGATTGTTGGGGCCGAGGATCGGCATCACCTCGACCATGGCCTTGGTCCCTTCGGGATCGGCCATGTGCAGCGCGATGTAGCGCTCGCGCACCTGCTTGATGCCGATACGGCCGGAATTGATCTCGCCGTCGATATACGCTTCGGCCTTTTCCCGGGCGGAGCCTTCCTTGATCGACGCCAGCGCGCTCGCCATGGTGGCCAGCTCGGTCTGCAGCGCCACGATCTCGGTCGGGGCCGCGGTCGCTTTCTTCTTGGCCTCCGCCAGGACCACGTCCGGCGCCGCATCCTGCGCCGCGCCGAGCGCCACGGCGATTTCACCCAGCTGCGACTGCAGCGCCATCTGGGTGTCCGGGGTTTTCAGGGTGCCGATCGCGGTGAGGATCTGATCCTCGCCCGCATCATCGGACAGGCCAAGCGCCTTGGCCACAGCTTTCAGGGACATGTCGTCGGTCTCCATGTGAAGCGAGGTCAAGCCCCGCAAGTTCGGCTTGTTGGTGAGCGAGGCGCGCGCCAGTCCGAGAATGGCCTTGCTGCCGTCGTGAACGATCGCTGGGGAGATCCCCAGGTAAGCCCGGTCGGACATCAGGGCGCGACCGGCCTCGGTCCAGTCGACGCGGCCCCAGATGCCATCGACGCGCGCCTGCAGCTCGACGATATAGCCGCGCGCCGGCGAGGGCTCGCCACGGGGAGCGGCCCAGTCGATTGCGTGGTTTTCGTCGATGGGGAGCTTCTGGCCCGGCTGAAGCGAGGCGACGACGGCCTGCGGGTCGACAACGCGGTACGGGCCGCGATTGTCCTGCGTCATGATCTCGACGCCGGCGGGGATCAGGTGGATCCAATCCGGGGCTGCGCCTGCGGTGGCCGACGTGATTTCCTGCGCCTGCATCAGCGCGATATGCGAGTGGCTTTTGCTCATGACAGCGATCTTCGCGGATCGGTCATGGCCGATACATCCACAACATTTTGCGGATATGGCGTTGGCTATGCGGGGAAGAGGTTGACCCTACACTGACCCGGGATCGGGCGCCTGGTCAATGCCCTTCTGCCAGACGGTCGACCCACTCCTGCAGCGCCTCGGCAATTCCCGCCTCATCGCTCTCCGAAATCCCCATGAACGGCCGCGCCGGGATATCGCCGTATGGAATAGGCCGCCCCTTGCCAGTCTGCCCGAACGCCCCCTTAGCCGCGCCGTAGTGCATGGTCCGAACCTGCACGCCGGTGGCGATGATTTCGACAGAATGCTTGCCGGGCTCAGAATTGATGTTCCTCGACATCTCGCCGCTGTCGTAAAGCGGCCGCGGATCCTTCGATCTGGTGAACGGCGATTTCGCAGCCCAGGCGGTGCCATCCGGGGCGCCGAGCGTGCGCTCGATCCGCTGCTGGTGGGATTCCGCCAGGAATTCGCCGATTTCCGAGGTCACCTCGGTCATATCGTCCATGCCGCCCTGAAGCCGCGCGAGTGCGGCGACGAGGTCTTCATCCTTCAATTCCAGCGTGAACATCGCTATATTACCTTTGCTGGCGCGGGACATCGACCGCTGCGGATCGGCCGTATGTACGTCTTGGGCGTCATGGTCGGGGACGCGTCAGCGCACCAGCTCCACCCACATCGTGACCAGGCTCAGCCGGCGGCGGCCCGTGCGCATCTCGAATAGCGCGATCATGCGCTCGCTCCCGAACGTCTTTTCATAGCGTAGGATCGCTTGCCGCCCGGGCCTGTGATCTGCCATGGAAACCGCATCCGGCGCATTCAACAGCTGTCCCAGCCGCCCGAAATCTGCCGGCACCACTGCGCGCTGGCCGCGCGTCCGCTCAATCGCGGGGTCGGCGTGCCTGTCCATGACGTGACGCACCGCATGGGTGTCGATCGAATAATCATAGAGCTGGTCGCGCCCGGACACGCCCGTGACCCGCTCGATCTCGACCATCTGCCCCGAAGTGGCGAGGCCCAAGGCCTTCTGCAGTTCCACCACCACCTTGGGATCAATCGGGGCGCCATTGCGCTCCCCCTGGACGCGCTCCACCCAGCGCCGCACATCCGTCGCCAGGCTGGGCAGCTCACGATAGCCGGTCGAAAAAGCATCGACGTGGGCCGCCGGCAGATCGCGCATATAGGCGGTGGCAAGGCTGTAGTCCCAGTGCACCGCCTTTTCGGTCATCTGGCTGATGGTCTGGGAGACGGTGCCGCCCGGCATGTAGTCCCACCCCTTGTCGATCCCGACCGGTGCGCCGGTCTTCGGGTCGATCTGATCCCACCACTCGGGCAGCTTCTTGTCGGGATTGCCGCCAAGCCGCCGGACACCGGCCGCCGAGCGGGCACCGCGCGCGCGACAGGTACAGCCCCAGCCATTCGGCCCGTACCACGTCTGCCAGAACGGGTGGTCCGGCGGCAGGGCAATCCCGTGCAGGGCGAGATGCCTGGGGCGCGGTTCGCGCGATCCGCCGTGCAGATAGACCCAGAGCGGAAAATTCCCGTCGCGCAGCTGGGCCAGCCGGCCCGCCGCCCGCGACACCGCCATGTTCGTCTGGAACACCACGCGCGTGCGCCAGGCCTCGCCCTTCTTCGTGCCTTCCCCGGTCCAGCCGTGCCAGCCGTGCCGCTCGACGATCGCCCGCCAGTCCTTGCGAAAGGTCTCGATGGTGGTGCCTTCGGCGGCCGCACGATCGAGGGCCTTGAGGATGTCGGCCAGCAGATCCGTCTTTGTGGCGCCGGCGACCATGAAGGCACTGTCATGCGCTGAGCGCTGGATATCGTCCCAGCGCGCCGTCGGCACCAGATTGCCCAGGCGCAGCCGCAGCGCCGCGACCTGCTGCGGGAACGGGCGGCCGAGCGTGGCGCGAAGCGGGTCAGCCATCCTCTTCGACGACCTCGGCACGCCCGTAGGCCTGGGCGGCGATCATGCCATCGGCCAGCTTCGCCGCAATGGCGCCGGCGTCGATCTCGGGATAGGCTGCCAGAAGCATCTCGCGGGCCTCTTCGAGGCTCTGCGCTGCGTCGATGATGGCTCCGATCGTCTCCAGCATCCGCGCCATGTCTCCGGTCGTCTCTTCGACCATCCGATCCGCCATGATCGCCTCAACCGAGGGAGGCGCGGAGAGCCCCGCTGAGGGGCCTTCCGCCTGCTGGGCCTCAGTGACACCCGGAGCGTCCTCACCCCGTTTAAATTCGCCGGAAACCGCTGTTCAGGTCGTT
>JBFXGQ010000147.1:0-8967 GCA_050177915.1 Pseudodonghicola sp.
CGTGTGCTCTTCCGATCTAGACCGAACCGGAGACCTTCGCCGCCATGGCCGAGGTCGATCAGGTCATCGGCAATACCGAAAAGATGCGCCCCGAGACCTGGGCCGGCATGGCCGCGGATTTCATCGGCCAGACCGAGCGGGTGATGGTCGACGACATCATGTCGGTGACCGAGACCGCCGGCCATCTGATCGACGGCTTCGGCACCCGCTCGCGCGCCTATGTGCAGGTGCAGAACGGCTGCGATCACCGCTGCACCTTCTGCATCATCCCCTACGGCCGCGGAAATTCCCGCTCGGTCCCCGCCGGCGTGGTGGTCGATCAGATCAAGCGGCTGGTCGGGCGCGGCTATAACGAGGTGGTGCTGACCGGCGTCGACCTGACCAGCTGGGGCGCCGATCTGCCGGGCGCGCCGCGGCTGGGCGATCTGGTGATGCGCATCCTGCGGCTGGTGCCGGATCTGCCGCGGCTGCGGATCTCCTCGATCGATTCGATCGAGGCCGACGACAACCTGATGCAGGCGATCGCCACCGAACCCC
The DNA here is from genome assembly GCA_050177915.1 of Pseudodonghicola sp. Classification (GTDB taxonomy): domain Bacteria; phylum Pseudomonadota; class Alphaproteobacteria; order Rhodobacterales; family Rhodobacteraceae; genus Pseudodonghicola. The sequence continues at coordinate 538 of JBFXGQ010000147.1, forward strand.
GGCTGATGCCGCATCTGCACCTCAGCCTGCAGCACGGCGACAACCTGATCCTGAAGCGGATGAAACGCCGCCACCTGCGCGAGGATGCCATCCGCTTCTGCGAGGAGGCCCGCCGCCTGCGCCCCGAAATGACCTTCGGCGCCGATATCATCGCCGGCTTCACGACCGAGACCGAGGCGCATTTCGAGAATTCGCTGAAGCTGGTGACCGACTGCGACCTGACCTGGCTGCACGTCTTCCCCTATTCCCGGCGCGAGGGCACGCCCGCCGCCCGCATCCCCAGCCAGGTGGACGGCAATACCATCCGCGACCGCGCCGCCCGGCTGCGCGCCGCCGGCGCCACTCAGGTCGACCGCCACCTCTCGGCCCAGGTCGGGCGGCAGGCGCTGGTGCTGATGGAAAACCCCCATATGGGCCGGACCGAGCAGTTCACCGAGGTGGATTTCGCCGCGCCGCAGCCCGAGGGGCAGATCGTCGCCGCCACCATCACCGGCCGCACCGTGGGCCGCCTGATCGCCGAACCCCGGCCGCGCTGACCCCGCCCGCATCGTCTTCCCGGGAACGGAGGGCGCCCGCGCGCGCCCCATCCTTTTTCTGGCCGCAAGTATCCTGGGGGTGAGGGCCGCCAGGCCCGAGGGGGCAAAGCCCCCTTCCCCGACCGCCGCCAAAGAAAAACCCCCGCCGGTCGGGCGGGGGTCTGCAGCTCTGCGCTCAGCGCTCGCGGATCAGGAGGTCTTCTTGCCCTTGATCGGCGCCCAGAGGCGTTTGTTGGTCAGATAGAGCATCGCCGCCAGAATGGTCAGGAAGATCACCCCGACCAGACCGGCCTGCTTGCGCGCCATCATCTTCGGCTCGGCGGCCCACATCAGGAAGGCGGCGACGTCCTGCGCCTCGTGATGCAGCTCGTTCGAGTGACCGTCGGCGAACTCCACGTCCTCGCCCGAAAGCGGCGGCGCCATGGCGATCCACGACCCCGGCGCCATGCGGCCGATCTCGACGCCGTTGTCGTCGTAGATCTTGCATTCGTCCGGATAGCCACCCGGGGCGAAGACCGTGTTGTAATAGCCGTTGAAGCCTTCCGGCGCGCAGTCCGGGGCCTCTGCGTAGCCGGCCAGGATCGAGGCGATGTACTCGGGGCCGCCGACCCCTTTGAACAGCTGGTTGATGCCGCTGCCGAGCGGCCCGTGGAAGCCCGCGCGCGCCTTGGCCATCAGGCTGAGGTCGGGGGCGCCGGCCGAGGTATTGGCCGGGAAATGGTCGACCGGCTTGGCCGGGCGCATGTCGTCCAGCTCGGGGTCGAAGACCTCGAAATGCTGGGCGGCATAGGCGATGACCTGATCCTCCGGCAGCGCCGGGCCGCCTTCGTCGGCCAGCGTCCGGATCGGCACCTGCTTCATGCCGTGGCAGGCAGAGCAGACCTCGGTATAGATCTGCAGGCCGCGTTGCAGCTGGTTCTGGTCGTATTTGCCGAACGGTCCTTCGAAGGAGAAGGAGAAATCCTCGACATGCCCGCCGGCACCCGCGGCGAAGGACGCCACGGGGGTCAGCGCAAGGGCGGCACCGATTGCAAGTTTCTTGAACATCTTATCCGGTCCCTTTTCTTACTCGGCGGGGGTGGCTTCGGGCGCGGCGGCGTCCGAATGCTTGCCGTAATGCGCCGCGAAGTCCTCTTCGATGGTGGCGGGGATCTCGGTCGGCTTCTCGATCACGCCGAGGATCGGCAGGATGACCAGGAAGTAGCCGAACCAATAGGCCGCGGCGATCAGCGACAGCGAGGCATAGGGCTCTTCAGCCGGCATGCCGCCCAGCCACATCAGCGCGAAGAAGTCGACGATCAGCAGGTAGAACCACCATTTGAACATCGGCCGGTAGGCGCCCGAGCGCACCGAGGAGGTGTCGAGCCAAGGGGTCAGCGCCATCGCCAGGATGGCGCCGAACATGGCGATCACACCGAAGAACTTCGCATCGACGATACCGCCGGTGATGAAGGACGCGAACTGCACGATCCACACGTCCGAGGTGAAGGCGCGCAGGATCGCGTAGAACGGCAGGAAGTACCATTCGGGCACGATATGCGAGGGCGTCACCAGCGGATTGGCCTCGATGTAGTTGTCGGGGTGGCCGAGGTAGTTCGGCATGAAGCCGACGATCGCCCAGAACACCACAAGAACCACGGCCAGACCCACAAAATCCTTGATCACGAAATAGGGCCAGAACGGCAGCGTGTCCTTCTGGGCCTCTTCCTTCGACCCGCGGCGGACCTCAACACCCGAGGGGTTGTTGTTGCCGGTGGTGTGGAATGCCCAGATGTGCACGATCACCAGCGCGGCGATCACGAAGGGCAGCAGGTAGTGCAGCGAGAAGAAGCGGTTCAGCGTGGCGTTGTCCACGGCGGGCCCGCCCAGCAGCCAGGTCTGGATCGACTCGCCGATGAAGGGGATCGCGCCAAAGAGGCCGGTGATCACCGTGGCGCCCCAGAAGGACATCTGGCCCCAGGGCAGCACGTAGCCCATGAAGGCGGTGCCCATCATCGCCAGATAGATCAGCATGCCGACGATCCAGGTGATCTCGCGCGGGGATTTGTAGGATCCGTAGAACAGACCGCGGAAGATGTGGATGTAGACGGCGACGAAGAACAGCGAGGCGCCGTTGGCGTGCAGGTAGCGCAGCATGTAGCCGCCGTTCACATCGCGCATGATGTGCTCGACGCTGGCGAAGGCCAGATCCACATGCGGGGTGTAATGCATCACTAGAACGATGCCGGTGACGATTTGCAGCGCCAGGCAGAACGCCAGGACAATGCCCCAGATCCACCACCAGTTCAGGTTCTTGGGGGTGGGGATCATGATGGTGTCATAGATCAGCCCGACGATCGGCAGGCGGCTGTTCAGCCACTTTTCGCCGTTGGTCTTGGGCTCGTAGTGATCGTGCGGAATTCCGGCCATGAAGAGCCCCCCTTACCCCAGTTTGATCGTGTTTTCGTCGATGAATTCCGCCACCGGAACCGGCAGGTTCCGCGGTGCGGGCCCTTTGCGGATACGGCCGGCGGTGTCGTAGTGCGACCCGTGGCAGGGGCAGAACCAGCCGTTGAAATCGCCCGAGTTGTTGCCCAGCGGCACGCAACCCAGGTGAGTGCAGACGCCCATCATGACCAGCCATTCGCCGGCTTCGTCCATGGTGCGGTTCTGGTCGATGGCCGAAGCGTCGGCGGGCAGGTTGCTGTTCTCGGCGTTCTGGTCCACCAGCTCGCTGAGCTGGACCGCGCGACCTTCCTCGATCTCCTTCTCGGTGCGGCGGCGGATGAACACCGGCTTGCCGAGGAATTTGACGGTGATCTGGGTGCCGGTCTCGACCCCGCCGATGTCGACACGGATCGACGACAGCGCCTGCACGTCGGCAGAGGGGTTCATTTGGTTGACCAGCGGCCAGATGGCGGCCCCGGCGGTCACGGCACCTGCGCCGGCAGTGGCGTAGTAGAGGAAATCTCTCCGGGTGCCTTCGTGGTCTTCTGCGTGGGACACGAGGTTTTCTCCGATTCCAGCGCCCGCAAGGGGCAATATGCGCGCGCACCGCGCAAGCGCAGTGCCTCATCGCGGGTATCTACCGCCGCGAACCGGGTTCGTCCAGCCATCTTGGAGGTTCAAGGAGTCGCAGCCGTGGCCGTTTGACGCAGAATCGCCACACCGGCGGGCCCACGGGCCGCATGGCCGTGGCGTCAGCCCTGCGCCGGCGGCAGCGGGATATGGGTGCTGTGGGCGACCAGCCCGGGCAGCCGCGCGGCGCCCAGAACCAGCACCGGGCAACGCGCGGCGGCGACCAGGCGGCGGATCTGCTCGGCGCTGCGGAACGGGCCGGTGGCCGCGTCGATCACCACGGCGGCGGCATGGACCTGCTCCAGCCGGGCCAGGATCTGCGCCTCGGGCGCGCTGTCCGACAGCAGTTCCAGCCCGCTGCGCAGCGACCGCGCCAGCCCCTCGGCCAGCCGCGAGACACTGTCGGCGCCGGCCTCCCCGGCATGGGCGATCCCCACCACCCGGCCGACATGGGCGCCCGAGGGGCGGTGGCCGATCAGCAGCCAGTCCCAGCTTTGCGCCGCGCCGCACAGCCCGGTCACCGGATCGCCCGGCTGCCGGTCGAAGCTCCAGCGCAGCGCCCGACGGGTGGCCAGTTGCACCAGCCCCTCGCGGAAGGCGCGCGCGTCGCCCTGCCACATCAGCCGCATCGACTGCCGCGACGGCGCCCCGCGGATCGCCCCGCGCGAGGTGACGACGCCGCTCAGCCGGTTGGCCGCCGCCGCCAGCACGCCGCTGTCCTCGACGAACAGCCCGCCGACATCGCCGATCCCCAGATCGGCCAGCCGGTCGAGGATCGCCAGCGCCGCCCGGGCATCGGCGAAACTGGCGGCCCCGACCAGAATGCGTTTGCCGGCCCGACCGCCGGTATCCGGACCCTCTGCGCTCATGATCAGCCTCCGTTCTCGGCCCCCTTGGCGGCCTGCGCGAACTTCAGGCGCTGGTCGGCATAGCCGCGCAGCGCCGCCTCGGCCCGGCCGTTGACCGTCTCCGGCGGGAACAGCCCGGCGTCATCGCGCGCGCCCGCGGCGCAGCCGGTCAGAACCTCCAACCCCTGGTCGATGGTCTCGATCGCGACGATGCGGAACTTGCCGTCCTTCACCGCATCGACCACGTCCTGCCGCAACATCAGATGCTGCACGTTCGAGACCGGGATCATCACCCCCTGATCGCCGGTCAGCCCCTGATCGAGACAGGTGTCGAAGAACCCCTCGATCTTCTCGTTGACACCGCCGATGGCCTGGATCTGGCCGTTCTGGTTGACCGACCCGGTGACGCCGAAGCTCTGGCGGATCGGCAGGCCGGACAGCGAGGAGATCAGCGCAAAGAGCTCGGCCGCCGAGGCGCTGTCGCCGTCGACGCCGCCATAGCTCTGCTCGAACACCAGGCTGGCCTTCAGCGAGAACGGCACGTCCAGCGCGTAGGTCGAGGTCAGAAAGGCGCTCAGGATCAGCACCCCCTTGGAATGCAGCGGCCCGCCCAGTTCGACCTCGCGCTCGATGTCGATCAGCTCGCCGTCGCCCATGCGGGTCCGGGCGGTGATCCGCGACGGCCGGCCGAAGCGATAGCCGCCCAGCCCGATCACCGACAGCCCGTTGACCTGCCCCACCGCCGCGCCGACGGTGTCGATCAGGATGGTGCCGCGATGCACCATCTCGCGCATGCGGTCCTTGATGCGCGACGCGCGGCGGTCGGCCTGCCGCACCGCCATCTCGACATCCTCGGCCTCGACCCGGTCGCGGCGGTTCTCGCCGGCGTAGTAATCGGCCTCGCGCAGCAGATCGGCCAGCGCCCCCAGATTGAGGCTCAGCTTGCTCGATTCCTCGGCCAGCCGCACCGCCTCGTCCAGCAGACGCGCCACGCCGGCGGCCGAGACCGGGCGCAGCCCGTCCTTGGCGGCGCGCGCACCGATGACGCGGGCGAACAGCATCTGGCTTTCGGGGCTGCGGTCGATCGCCTCCTCGAAATCCGCCTGCAGCTTGAACAGCTCGCTGAAATCCGGATCCAGCGTCACCAGCATGGCATAGAGCATCCGGTCGCCGATCAGCACCACCCTCACGTCCATCGGAATCGGGTCCGGCTCAAGCGAGGTGGTGGAGACCAGACTCAGCCGCTCGCCCATCGAGGTGATGGTGATCGACTGGCTTTGCAGACATTGCTTCAGCGCCGGCCAGGCCATCGGTTCCGACAGCAGCCGCCGCGCGTCCAGCACCAGATAGCCGCCATTGGCCCGATGCAGCGCGCCGGGCTTGATCATGGTGAAGTTGGTGACCAGCGCCCCCATCTGCGCCACATGCTCGATCCGCCCGGTCAGCCGGTCCAGCGTCGGCAGATCCTCGGTCTCCATCGGTGCGCCGCGCGGTGCGTCATCCTCGCGGGTGACCATGACATTGACCGTATAGCGCTGGAACATCGGGTTGCTGTGGCCCTTGCGCATGGCCTCGGGGAACGGGCCGTCGGGCTGTTGCTGGGTCTCCGCCAGGAACATCTCGGCATTGGCGATCATATCGGCCTCGACCGCGGTCAGATAGTCCTGCACCGCGTCCAGCCCGGCAAAGGCGCCGCGGGCCTCGTGCAGCCGGGCCGAGACCACCTCGCCCACCATCTCGGCATTCAACGCCTCGATCTTGCGGCGGCGGTCGCGGTCCAGCCGGGGCGCCGCGCGCAGCACATCCGACAGTTCCGCCTGCAGCCGGCCGATCTTTTCCTCGATCTGCTTCTGTTCGGCCTCAGGCAGGGTGTCGAACTTCTCCGCCTTGATCACCTCGCCGTCCTTGATCGCGGCCAGCATGATCCCCATCGGCGTCCGCATCAGCGCGACATTCTCGGACTTGGCCTTTTCGGCGAACGCCGACATCGCGTGTTCCTGCTGTTCGCCGAACTCCTCGTTGATGGCGCGGTTGGCCGATTGATATTCGTCCGACTCGAACAGCGACGCGATGTCGATGGCCAGATCGTCCACCACATCCTGCATCTCGAGCCTGAGCTTGCAGGCCACCCCCGGCGGCAGCCGCAGCGCCCGCGGCCTGTGCGGCGCGTCGAAGTTGTTGACATAGGCCCAGTCGTCGGGCTCGGGCAGGCTGGCGGCGTGCTTGCGCAGAAAGCCGTCGACCGAATGATGCCGTCCGGTGCCTGGCGGCCCCTGCACGAACAGGTTGAAATCACGTGCCCGCATGCCGGCGGCCAGCCGGATCGCCTCCATCGCGCGCTCCTGCCCGACCAGCCCCTCGACCGGCTCCAGCCCCGCGGTGGTGTCGAATCCCAGCTCTCGCGGGTCGCAGACGGGCCGCAGTTGCGCCACGGGCACCGGTCCGGTGGTCTGGGTGGGTGCGGTCATGGTGATCGGCCTCCTCTGCCTGCTCAACACATCTTCGTCGCGACGGCCGCGGCCGGGACATGATCCAGGTCAAGCCCCGGCCGGCGGGCCGAACCTCAGCCCTCGGGGCGCGTCGCCGCCATCCCCGGCCGGGTCTCGAATTCGGCGTACCATTCGGCCAGCGCCGGACATTCGGCGCGCCAGTCGCGGTCCGAATGGCGGAAATCCAGATAGCCCAGCGCGCAGCCCACCGCGACCTGCCCCATGTCGAGCGGGCCGGAGAGCTGATCCATCATGCCGTCGTTGATCGCCTTCAGCGCGCTGATCGCCTTGCCCCATTGCGCCTCGACCCAAGGGCCATAGCGGAAGGCCTCGGGCCGCACCCGGCCCTCGTAGACCATCAGCACGGCGGCCTCCAGAATGCCGTCGGCGGTGGCCTCCAGCGTCAGCACGTCCCAGATCCGGTCTTCGGGATAAAGCCCGGCCTGCGCCCGCGCATCGAGATAGCGGGTGATCACCCGGCTGTCGTAGATCGCCCGCCCGTCCTCCAGCACCAGCGCCGGGATCTTGCCCAGCGGGTTGGCGGACCAGACCTCCTCGGCGGTCTTGACCGGGGTGGTGGCGACCGGCACCTCCTCGACATCCGCCTGCTGGCCGGTTTCGTGGATCAGCGCCCGCACCTTGCGGACGAAGGGGGACGCGGGGGACATGATCAGTTTCATGAGAGCTCCGGTTTGCTGTCTTGAGTCTCAGCCTAGGCCCGCGCGGGCGCCCTGTCTATGCGCCCCGCATCAGTGCCGCGAGCGCGGCCAGCTCGGCGCCGATGCCCTGCGTCGCCACCCCCTCGGCCGCGCCCAGCCGCGCCGCCTCGGGCTTGTTCTGCGCCAGCTTCCAGGTGCCGTCGACCGCCTCCACCCGCAGCTGCACCGGCACGATCGCCCGCATCATCCGCGCCAGCGCCTCGGGCTCCATCTTGTCGCTGCGCCAGGGGGTTTTCGGCAACAGCCGCGTCTCGAACTGATCCGACAGCCGGTCCAGCAGCCCGCGCAGCTCCGCCTGCGGCCGCAGCTCCAGCGTGCCGGTCAGATGCACCGCGACATAGTTCCAGGTCGGCACCTGATCTTCGACCCCATACCAGTCGGGCGACACATAGCTGTCCGGCCCGCTGACGGCGAGCCGCGCCGGACGCGGGCTGCCCAGCGCCCGCGCGATCGGGTTGGAGCGGACCAGATGCAGATCCACCTCCGTCCCCTCGGCCGACAGCAGAAACGGCACATGCGACAGCAGCGGCGCGCCTGCCTCCGCCGACACCGCCAGGACGCCGAAGGCGCGGCTGCGGGCAAAGGCCAGATTCTCCGCCGCGCTGGCGGTGTGGAAGACGGGATTCGGGTGCATCGGCGTTCTCCTTGCACGCCCAGTCTTGAAACCCGCCGCGCCGCTTGGCAAGCTCGGCCCGTTCTCAGGGCGGGGTGAAATTCCCCACCGGCGGTATGCGGTCCCGACCCGCGAGCCCGCGAGCGGCCCCGCTCCGACAGGCGCGGG
>JBFXGQ010000148.1:0-8956 GCA_050177915.1 Pseudodonghicola sp.
ACGTGGCCTACGCCACGCTGCTGTCCGAGATCGACGGTCTGAGTACCAGACTGGAGCCGCTGGTGCGCGAGAACCCCGGCGCGCCGGTGCCGCAGGAGCTCATGGAGCAGCTGAGGCCGCTGTTGCTGACGCCGCTCGACAGCGTGCTCGACAGGTTGCCCGGGCTGTCGACCGATCCGGCGGTGCGACTGATGCCCCGCACCCTGGCCGCGCGCGAGGCCGCGCCGGGGCAAGAGGCGCCCTCTGCCGCGCCGACGCAAATCGTGCCGCTGGAGCGGTTCCGGCAGGAGGCGCAGCGCACGCTTCAGGCGCTGTCCGACCTGCGGCAGGACCGGGCGCTGAAGCGGCTGCAGCTGCCGCCGGCCGACCGGCTGAAAGGGCGGACGCTGGATCCGTCCCGCTTCGCGCCGGTGTTCCGGGACCGCACCGAACCGGCGGCGCCGCCGGAGTATCAGGCGGTGGCCGAGTGCCCGCGCTATGCGCCGAACGTCTTTACCGCCATCGTGGCGATCGAGTCCGAGACGGTTTTCCCCAATCGGGGCGGCACGCGCTATGCCGACGGGTTGCACGACGTGAACGGGCTGTTCTTCGCGCTGGTCGATCCGCGCGTGCTGATCAACCCCGACGACCCCAAGAGCGTGTCGGATCTCGATCTGGAGGAGCGGAGCAACTGGGAGGCGATCCCGCTGTCGCGGGTGATCGACGCGGTGCGCCGGTTCTACGACAAGCCCGAGCCGCTGGTGCTGAACGTCAATGCGGGCGATTGCGTCTTCGTCACCCTGCTGAACGCGCTGCGGTCTCAGGACGGGCGCATTGCCGGCCTGGCCGATGCCACCGGCGACGCGATGATGCCCGGCATCACCTCGCTGAACGTGGAGCGGCCCTGGTCGGAGTCCGCCACCGCCGAGGGGGAGCCGCTGATCCGCTATGCCACCGATGACCAGGGCGATCTGAACAAGGATGTCGCCCCCTCGGCCCGGCTGGCGGTGACGCTGCCGCTGCCGATCCTGACCCGGCAGAGCAGCTATGCCCGGCCCTACGGCCGCAACCCGATCTGGGCGCTGAGCGGCATTCCCGCCGATCAGCCCGACCCGATGCTGTCGATCAACGACCGTGGCCTGCCCGGCGACGACGGCGCGCGGCGGAACCGGTCGCGGCTGGCCGAGATCGAGCAGATCCACTTCTATGCCGGTTTGGCCTTCGCCGGGCGCCCCGATGCCCTGACGACGCCGTTGGTGTCCGAGCTGACACGACCGGACGATGCGCCGCCGCGCGCCCTCGTCCTCGACAGGATCGGCCGCGATATCGTGATCCCGGCGGGGCTGGCGCAATTGCCGGTCATCGACCGCGACGGCGGCAACGAGGCGGCGCTCGGCGACAAGCTTCTGCAGTTGCGCGACCTGCGCAACGCCACCGTGGATCGCCTGAAGGAAGATCTTGGGACCCGTCTGAAGGTGCCCGATGCGACGCCTCAGCTGCCGGGCCTGCCGCCGCAGCTGACCGACCGTCTGCGCAATCTCGGCCGTGGGATCCCGGACGCGCCGCTGCTGCAACCTGAGGACCCGGCCGCCCGGATCGTTCCGCCGGTGGGTCGCCTGGCCGCGCCCGGCACCGTCGCGGGCGAGCGACTGGCGCCGCCGCTGCTGACCGAACTCGACCCACAGGGCGCGGCGATTGCAGAGACCTTCATCACCGCGCGCGACACGCTGCTGGGCGACGCCAACAATCTGAAGACCACGCTTCAGGAGCTGAACGGCCGGTTCGTGCCCTATGCCTTCGGCGCGCTGCCGGTGAAATCCTTCGGCGACGTGATCGGCCATCCCAGCCACGGGCTGATCGGCGCGATCACGGTGGTGCCGCAACGGGCCGAGATCGCGGATGTGCGCGGCATCAAGCGGCGCTTCGAGGTCTGCGAGAACCCGCTGGTGGCGCCGCTGGGGGCCGCGCCGCAGCTGCGGCTTTATGACTTCGGCACGCTGCAGGCGCAGCGCTGGCAGGAACTCGGGCGTCTGCCGGACCGGCCGGTCCGCTTCCAGTGCGAGAACTACGTGATCGTGCCGCCCGAGACCGCGCGCGCCGCCTGGCCGCCGATGTGGAACGCGACGCTGACCACCAAGGCGCCGGACGGCCGCAGCGGGCACCGGATCCGCCAGTTCACCCTGTTCTGGCAGGACGGGCTGAACCTGCGCGACCGCGATACCGCAGACCAGTTCGCGCTGGTCGCCTCGAACGAGCGGCTGGTGGCGGATTGTGCCGTCTGCGACGACAGCTACGACCTCGGCGACAAGGGGGTGAGCTATCGCAGCGAACCGTTCCACATCCGCCTGCGCGCCAGCAACACGCCCCCGATCGAGAGCCATTTCGACCTCAACAAGGCCGATTTCGGCACGGTGTTCTGGAAGCTGCGGCCGACCGAGATCCCGACGCGGGACCGGGCGCCGATGCCGGTGCTGCGCGCCGTCGCCGGCGAGGAGGTGGTGGTGCATGTGGTCCATCCCGGCGGCCGGGCGCGGCAGCGCGCCTTTGCCACCGTCGCGCAGGATTACAGCGATCTGTTCCCCGGCTTCGGCTTTCCGCGCGCCGCGCTGCTGGCCCCGGGCAAGGCGATCACCGCCTCGCTGACCAAGCGGGTCGAACCGGGCTGCTACCTGTGGTTCGACGGCCCGCTGCATCTGCGCGCCGGCGGTGTCTGGGGGCTGCTCGACGTGCTGCCCGCGACGCAGGCGGCCAATCCGGAAGCCTCGGCATGCCGCGCCGGGCGCTGATCGCGGCGGCGCTGGTCGCCGTCTTGACTGCGGCCGAGGCGCGCGCGCAGGCGAGCCTGAGCGCCGAGCTGAGCCTGCACGACCCGCTGACAGGCGCGGCGACGGTGGCGGACGGCGGCCAGCCGGTGCGGCTGCGGGTGCGGCTGACCGACCCGGTGACCGGCCGGCCGCCGCGCGGGGTCGAACTGCTGGGCTGGGTGCGGCCGGCGGCGCGCGAAAATCCCGGCTGCGAACGCGCGGCGCAGAACTTCCGCGCCACAAGGCGCACGCCGCTGGGGGCGGTGGACCTGAACGGCATCCTGCTGGCCGCCTACAACCGCGACGCCACGCTGAGCGTGATCGACCCCAAGCTGAACCTCTATTCCTCCAATCTGGTGGCGGCGCACCGGCTCGACGCGCCGCCCGATGCGGTGGCGGTCAGCGCCCGGCAGATGCGGGCCTTCTTCGCCGATGGCGCGCGCGGCACCATCGTGGCGGCGCAGCTGACCGGGCCGGAGCGCAGCCTTTTCGCCGGCGACCTGCCGGGGGTGGCGACGCTGGCGGCGGTCGGCTCCGGCGATCTCTGGGCCGGCGACGACAACGGCCGGCTGATGCGCTTCGCCCCCGACGGCAGCCGCCGCGACGCCCATGCGCTCGGGTCCGGGCGGGTGCGGCTGACGCGCCCGCATGACGCGGACGCCGACCGCGTCGCCGCCTATACCGCCGCCGGCGCGGCGCTGCTGCTGGAGGGGGCCACCGGCCGGGTGCTGATGCGGACCCGCTTTTCCGGCGCGCTGAGCGATCTGAGCGTGGTCGGCACCGACGGGCTGCTGGCGGTGCTGCAGGACAGCGCCGAGGCCGAGGTCCGCTATGCCGATGCGCCCGAGGCGCCGCTGCGCATCCCGCTCGGCACCCGCTTCGCGCGGATCGAGACCGGCCCGGATGCGCGCATCGCGCTGGCCTATACCCCCGGCGCGGCCCTGGTGGCGCTGATCGACCTGGCGCTGGGCCGGGTGGTGCAGTCGCTGGCGCTGACCGGGGCCAGCGTCAGCGAGGTGACCTTTACCGACAACGCTGCCTTCGTGCTGAGCCATGACGGCGGCTTCCTCGGCGCCATCGACCTGGCCACCGTGGCGCTGGGCAAGGCCGCGGTGCTGCGCAAGATCGACCTTGGCGCCAGGACGGCGCGCCCCGAGGGCAGCGACGGGCTGCTGGTGCCGCTGTTCCCCTCGCCGCAGGTGATCGCGGTGGAACCGCGGTTCCAGACCGGCTGGCTGGTGGGCGAGCTCGCCTCGACCGTCGAGATGCCGCCGATGGATTCGATCCGCCTGCGCGGAGGCATCCCGCAGAGCGTCCATGTCGTCGACCGCAGCCTGCAGGAGGTGGAGACCGGCGTGTTCGAAACCGTCTGGGCCTTTGGCGCCGGCCCGCAGGAGCTGATCCTGACCACCTATGCCGGCCAGCTGTCGACCTGTCTGCCGTTCCACGTGCGCGGCGCGGTCGAGCGGCAGGCGCTGACGCCGGTGCAGCTGGTGCCCGAGGGGATGCAGGTGCCGGTGGCGGGGCAACCCTACGATCTGGCGTTTCGCGTCGTCGGGCCGGGGGATGCGGCGCTGGGCGTGCCCGGGCTGCGGCTGCTGGTGCCCAGCATGGTCTCCGGCTGGGTCGGCGAGGCGGTGGCGCAGGCCGACGGTGACGGCGTGCTGCGGGCGCGGCTGACGCTGCCGCATGACGGGCCCTTCGTGGTCCAGCCGCTCGACCTGCCGGCGGGGCTGGCGCTGCGCGCGGCACTGATCCTGCAAGCCCGGGAGGAAACACCATGAGGATCGCCCGTCTGACCGCTGTCGCGGCGCTGCTGGCGCTGGGCGCGCCGGCGCTGCGGGCCGAGACCGCCGCGCGCGGGGATTTCGCGCTGGAACGGCTGGCGGTGCCGCAGGTGACGCTGATCGACCAATACGCCCGCGAACAGCCGTTTCGCGGCCCGCTGACCGAGGGGCGGCTGCTGGTCATCAACTTCAACTACACCACCTGCGAGTCGATCTGTCCGATCGGCAACGATGTGATGGCGCAGCTCGACGCGTTGCTGCCGTCCGAGGCGCCGGTGCGGCTGATGTCGATCACCATCGACCCCGGCCGCGACACGCCGGCCCATATGCGAAAGGCCGCCGACAGCTTCGGCGCCAGCGATCGCTGGGCCTGGCTGACTGGCAACCCGGCTGAGGTGACGCGGCTGCTGGCCGCCTTCGACGCGGATGCGGCGAATATCGCGCTGCACGATCCGGTGTTCCTGGTCGGCGATCTCGGGTCGCAGCGCTTCTACCGCTCGCAGTCGATGCCGGCGGCTGAGGAGCTGGCGGCGCTGGTCCGCGCGCTCGCCCCGTGAGGCCGCACCGCGCCGGCCTGCTTGCGCTGCTGCTTGCCCTCTGGGCCGGCGGTGTCGCGGCGCAGGACGGGCGGGCGTTGTTCACCGGCCGGGCGGCGGGGCTGGAGGATGCGGGGGCGGAGCGGCGGCTGGCGCGGTTCCCCTGCCATTCCTGCCATGGGCGCGACGGTCTGGGCGGGGTCGAGGGCGATGTGCCGCCGGTCGAATGGGCGCTGCTGGCGGCGCCCTCGGCGGCCCGGCCGGGCTACGATGCCGCCAGTTTTCACCGGGCGGTGACCGAAGGTGTCGCCGCGGACGGGCGGGAGCTCAGCCGCCTGATGCCGCGCTATGCCCTCAGCCGGTCCGAGACCGCAGGCCTGCGCGTCTATCTCGAAACGCTGCACGCCGAGCAGCGCCGGGGGGTGACCGCCGGCGAGCTGCGGATCGGCGTCGCCCGGCTGCCGGGTGCGGCGGAGCTGTCGGACGCCTATCGCGCGGCGCTGCGCGCGGCCGTGGTGGAGCGGCTGGGGGGCGAGGCCGTCTATGGCCGGCGGCTGGTGCTGGTGCCGGTCGATCCGGCGTACCCCGAGCGCGCCGAGGCGGTGCTGGCGGTGCTGGGCCTGCCGGTCGCGGCAGCACCGGCCTTTGCGGCGCGGGGCATCCCGGTGCTGGCCCCCTTGGGGGCGCTGAGCGGCGATGAGGATGTCAGCATCCTGCGTGGCATCACCCCGTCGCAGCAGGCGTTCCACAGCGCGCTGGCGCGCGAGATCGCCGGAACCGGGGCAGGGGACGCGGGTATCGCCATCCTGGCCGAGGACCCCGCGGCGGGCGCGGCGCTGCAACTGGCGCTGTCGCTGGCCGCGCCCGGGCGTCCCGCCGCGGGCACGGTGGCGCCAACGGCCGCCGGGGACATCGTGGCGCTGGGCGGCGCCGGGGTGCCGCCGCTGGGGCCGGACTGGAATGGACGGCTGTGGATCACCTGGCAGAGCCTGGCCGCGCGCGACCGGCTGCCGGCGGGCGGCACCACCATCGTGGCACTGGAAACCCCGCGGATCCTGACCGCGGCGATGGCGCAGGGGGTGCATCCGGCGCTGATCCACGCCCGCGCGGCCGGCATCGTCCTGGCCGAGGCGTTGAAGGCCGGGCGCCGCGACCTGACGCGCGCCGGGCTGCTGCGGGGGCTGGGCGACACCGTGTTGGGCGATATCGGCCTCGACTACGACCGCTTTCCGCTGACCGGCACTGAGGAGATCGTCTTCATTCCATTGCGCTGATCGGCGCGGGCCGGGCGCTAGCCGCCCTTCAGCCGCATCATCAGCACCACCTCGCTGTCGGGCCTGACCGGCTCGGTCAGGCTGGAGGCGATGACGCGGCCGTCGACCACCACCGAGACGCCGGCATCCAGCCGCGGGGCCAGCGCCGGGTAATTCAGGCGCAGCCCGTCCAGCAGTTCCCCCACGGTGCGGCCTTCGACCTCGACACTGTCCCGGCCGTCCACCAGCGGGCGGAGGCCGGACCAGAGCGCGACCTCAACCATTCGCCGCGCTCTCCAGTGCCTCCAGCACCCGCGACGGGCGCATCGGCAGCTGCCGCATCCGCACGCCGACCGCATTCGACACCGCGTTGGCGATGGCGGCGAGCGGCGGGCAGATCGAGGTCTCGCCGACGCCGCGCACCCCGTAGGGATGGCCGGGGTTCGGCACCTCGACGATCACCGTGTCGATGAACGGCAGGTCCGAGGCCACCGGAATGCGGTAATCGAGGAAGCCCGCGTTCTGCAGCCGGCCGTCGGGCCCGTAGATATATTCCTCGTTCAGCGCCCAGCCGATGCCCTGGGCGGCGCCGCCCTGGAACTGGCCCTCGACATAGGTGGGGTGGATCGCCTTGCCGGCGTCCTGCACCACGGTATAGCGCACCACCGCGGTCTTGCCGGTCTCGGGATCGACCTCGGCATCGACGATATGGGCGGCAAAGCTGACCCCGGCGCCTTCCGGCGTCGCCTCGAAGTGACCGCAGATCGGGCCGCCGGTGGCGCCCATATTGGCGGTGATCTCCTTGATGTGCAGTGGTTCGAATTCACCGGCATTGGGGCCTGAGGGCTTGGCATAGCCGTCTTCCCAATAGACCGCATCCTCGGGGATGCCCCATTTCGCCGCCGCCCGTTTGCACAGCTTCTCGACCGCATCCTCGGCCGCCTTGATGGTGGCGAGGCCGGAGGCATAGGTCACCCGGCTGCCGTGGCTGATCTCGTTATAGCCCAGCGTGGCGGTGTCGGCGATGGTGACGCGGATATCCTCGTAGGGGATGCCCAGCACCTCGGCCGCCATCAGCGCCATCGAGGCGCGCGAGCCGCCGATATCCGGGGTGCCGACCGCGACCTGCGCACTGCCGTCCTCGGAAAGGGCAAGCGAAACAGCGGTTTCGCCGCCGTGGTTGAACCAGAACCCGCAGGAGATGCCGCGGCCCTGGCCCGGTTTCAGCGGCGCGGCGTAATGCGGATGCGCCTTGGCGGATTCCAGCGTCTCGACCAGGCCGATGCGCGGCCATTTCGGGCCGAAGCTGGCGCGGGTGCCCTCGCGCGAGGCGTTCTTGAGCCGGGTGTCGATCGGGTCGAGGCCGAGCTTGTTGCAGAGCTCGTCGATCACCGATTCCACCGCGAAGGCCGCCATCGGCGAGCCCGGCGCGCGATAGGCTGCCTGTTTCGGGCGGTTGGTCATCACATCATAGCCGACCTGATGCACGTTCTTCAGGTCGTAGGGGGCGAAGGCGCACATTGCCGTCATCTCGCAGGGCGCACCGGGGAAGGCGCCGCCTTGCAGCCGGAACACGCCCTGGGCGGCGGTGATGGTGCCGTCCTTCTTCATGCCGATCCTGACCTCCATCGAGGTCGAGGAGGTCGGGCCGGTGGCGCGGAACACCTCCGAACGGGTCATCACCAGCTTGACCGGCCGGTTGGCCTTGCGGCTGAGCGCCAGCGCCACCGGTTCGATGAACACCGTGGTCTTGCCGCCGAAGCCGCCGCCGATTTCCGAGGCGGTCACGCGCAGCTGGCTGGTCTCCAGCCCCAGCAGGGCGGCGCAGACCTTTTGCACGTTCCAGTGGCCCTGGGTGCAGCACCACAGCTCGCCCTTGCCGTCGCCGCCAAGGGTGCCGAGGCAGGCGTGCGGTTCGATATAGCCCTGATGGGTGGCCTCGGTCAGGAAGTGATCCTCGATCACCAGATCGGCCTCGGCAAAGCCGGCCTCGACATCGCCATGGCCGCTCTCATAGTAGCGGACCACATTCGGATGCAGCCCTGGCGGGACCGAGGCATCGGCGGCGCCGGCGCGGATCACCGGGGCGCCTGCCTCCATCGCCTTGTCCACGTCGGTGACATGCGGCAGGAGTTCGTATTCGACCTCGATCGCCTTGACCGCGTCGCGCGCGGCCAGTGCCGAGGTCGCCGCCACCGCCGCCACCGCATGGCCGTCATAGAGCGCGGTGTCGCCGGCCATGACGTTTTCCAGGATGTTCCAGTTCTCGCCATCGAGCCCGGTGGCGAAATCGGCGCGGGTGACCACGGCCTTCACGCCCTCCATCGCCTCGGCCCTGGAGGTGTCGATCCGCACGATGCGCGCATGGGCATGCGGGCTGCGCTTGATCGCGGCATGCAGCATGCCTGGCGCATAGGCATCGGCGCCGAACTTGGCGCGGCCGGTGACCTTGTCCAGCCCGTCGGGGCGGTCGGGCCGGATGCCGACATATTTGAAACCGGTGGTTTTCGAGCTGTCCAGCGCCATCACGAGGCCTCCCGCATCTCGGCGGCCGTGTCCATCACGGCGCGGATGATCTTGTCGTAGCCGGTGCAGCG
>JBFXGQ010000149.1:0-8893 GCA_050177915.1 Pseudodonghicola sp.
ATCACCGCCAGATCGGCCATCCCCAGCACCACGCCGGCGACCTGGACATCGCCCATCGCCAGCGGGCTTTCCAGCGTCTGCGGCTCGTGCCCCCAGATGGCGCCGGCGACGAAGCGCAGCACGAAGCCCATGGCGATGGTCAGGATCACGACCGCCGTCTGGTTCTGGCCGAATAGGCGGCGCAGGATCACCAGATCCAGCAGGTAACCGAGCACCGCCATCAGCGCGATCGCCAGCGGCGCCGCCAGCCAGAACGGCAAATTCATATAGTCGGCATTGGCCAGGCCCAGCGTCACGAAGGCGCCGAACATCATCAGGTCGCCCTGGGCGAAATTCACCGCCTCGGTCGCCTTGTAGATCAGCACGAAGCCCAGCGCGATCAGACCGTACACGCAGCCGTTCGCCAGCCCGCTGACCAGCAGTTGCAAAACGTCCAAATTTTCCTCCCCTCGCCTATTGGCGTAGCGGCGCCTGCCGGAATTCTCCTCCGCCCGGCATAACACCGCGAATTCACACGTTATACGCGAATCCAAATCGAACCGATTCACGACATACCACTCGGTATGTCCCATGTTTGTCAATCGCCCGGAGGGAAATATTCAGTCTTGACGCATTGCCCCGACGCAATATTTGATCCCGCGTGTACGAAAATACGAAAGAAAGCGAGAGAATTGCTCCGCACGAGGGCGTTGAACGGCCCTGAGCCTGGGTCCCGGCCGCGCGGCAACGCATACCCGAAGATGACCGATCCAGCCCTTGCCTCAGATCCGAATTCGGCGCCGCACGGCGACATCCTCGACGCCGCGGCGGAGTGTTTCATGGAACTCGGCGCGCGCATCGCCTCGGTCGACGACATCGCGCGGCGGCTGGGGGCGACCAAGGGGCGGATCTATCACCATTTCGCCTCGAAGGGGGCGCTGCTGGGGGCGGTGCGGCTGCGGGCGCCCGAGTTCACCCGCCAGGCGGTGACCCCGGTGATCGACGACAGCCTGCCGCCGGGGCAGAATTTCCGCAACATGGCCCGCGCCCATGTCCATGCGGTGCTGACGACGCTGCCCTATCACAAGGTGGTGCTGCAGCATTATCCCGGCCTGCGCCCCAAGACCGAGACCGTCGCCGACCGCGAGATGGAGCAGCGCATCGCCGAGGCGGTCAGCTCCTACGAAGATCTGTTCCGCGCGGTGATCCGGCAGGGGATGGAGCAGGGCGAGTTCCGGTGTCAGAACCTGTCGATCGCCCTGCACAGTGTCTTGTTGCTGCTGAATTCGCCGGTCCACTGGTACACGCCGCGCGACGGCGAACCGGCGGATTTCATCGACCAGGTGGCCGAACAGCTGGCCGACATGGGCGTCGCGGCGCTGCGCTGAGCCGCCGAGGCGGCCGCCGCGGTACAGGCCGCGACGGCCGGTGCGTCAGAAGCCCATCACGCGGGCGTTTTCGTCGATGATCGCGGCGGCCATATCGGCCGGCTTGGCCACCCCCACCCCGTCGAGCAGGACCGAAGGATCGGCGCCCTTGCCCGGCAGGTAGATCGCGCAGACCTCGACCCGGGCGCCGGGCTGTTTCATGATCGCCTGCATCAGCCCCTGCGGGCTCATCCCCTTCGGCGGCTGGCCGGCGGTGGCGCTGGCCGGTGCCTCCTTCAGCGCCAGATCGCCGGCCGGGCCGCACAGCAGGATATGCGGGCTCACCCCCTGCTGCGCCGCCTGCATGGTCAGCACCATCGCCATCAGCTGGGTCTGCGGCTCGGCCGCGGTCAGCACGGTCACCAGCGTCTCGGGCGCCTCGGCGCGGGCCTGCGCGCCAAGAACCCCCAGCGTCAGGGCGGCTGCGGTCAGGATACGTTTCATCTCTCTCTCCTTCTTGAAAAGATATGGAAAATCACAGGTCGTCTTGGGATTTGCGCAGCAGCAGCGATTCCAGAGTATAGACCAGAATCGCCAGCCCGACGGCGCCGGCCACCGCCACCATCAGCAGCACGATCACGTCGATCGGTCCGCCGATGTCGCCGAAACCGGAATGGGTCACCGCCTGCACGAAGAGCACGGCCGCCACCGCCCCGAAAGGCATCGACACCTGCGCCCAGAGGAACTTGCGCCAGCTCACCGCCCGGTCGCGGATCAGCACGTAGAGATAGGCCAGCGTGATCACCCCAGCGGCGGCGACCATGGCCCAGAACAGGCCGCGGCCAAAGATTTCCTCGAACACCGCGATCAGGGTGCCAAACGTCAGATCCTTCATGCTCGGGCCTCCTTACGCCTTGCCGCGCAGCATCGCGTTATAGGTGGCCTTCAGCGCCACCTCCTTCATCAGCCAGCTGATCCACAGCTCCTCCAGCGGCGCGATGATGCCGGGAAAGGAGGGGGTGAGGTTGTCCTTATAGTCGAACTCGACCAGCATGGCGCGGCCCACCCGGGTGATCATCGGGCAGGAGGTATAGCCGTGATAGGCCGCATCGGTGGTGTCGCCGGCGATCTGGGCGACCAGATGCGCCTCGACCACCGGCACCTGCCATTTCACGCTCGCCGCGGTCTTGCCCTTGGGCACGCCGGCGACATCGCCCACCGCGAAGATGGTGTCATAGCGGCGGTGGCGCAGGCTGTGCATATCGACCTCGGCCCAGCCCTGATCGACCCATTGATCGGCCCAGCTCAGCCCCGAGTCGCGGATCACGGCGGGCGCCCGCTGCGGCGGGATCACGTGGATATAATCGTAGCCCATCTCCTGCGCGCCCTGCGGCGTGTCGAAGGTGGCGATCTTCTTGCCCGGATCGATGGCGCGCAGCACATGGGAATAGGCCGGCGCAATGTCGCGGTCGCCGAACAGCATCCGCACCTTTTCCGACACGATGGGCACCCCGAACAGCGTGCTGTTGTTCGAGGCATAAGTGACCTCGGCCTTGCCGCGATTGCCCGCCTTGCGGATCAGATCGTCGATCAGAAAGGTGTGTTTCAGCGGCGCGCCGGCGCATTTCATCTCGGTCGACGGGCGGGTGAAGACGCCATGACCGCCGGTCTCGATGAACTGCGACGCTGCCACCCAGGTCCGGGCGGCATAGTCGGGCCCGGCATAGAGCGCGCCAATGCCTTCGCGCCCCACCAGATCCAGCGAGAAGCCCTCGATCGCGTCATGGTCCAGCACCAGACCGGGGGCGAGGATCAGGTAGTCGTAGCTCAGCACCTCGCCGCCCTGCAGGGCGACGGTTTTCGCCTCCGGGTCAATCGCGGTGGCGAAGTCCTGCTTCAGCTCGACGCCCGAGGGCAGCCAGTCGGCGGTCTGGCTGACGGAATAGTCCCGCGGTTTCAGGCCGGCGGCGATCAGGCTGAAGCCGGGCTGATACCAATGCTCGCGTCGGCCGTCGATCAGGGTGATGCGGGCCCCCTGCAGCCGGTCCACCAGCCGGTTGGCCAGCGCGGTACCGGCGGCACCGGCGCCGAGGATGACGATATGGGCGCGGGTCGCAACCTGCGCCCGGGCCTGACGGGCGGGGCCGGCGGCGGTCCATGCGGCAGCACCGGCGGCCAGCCCGAGGAACCCGCGGCGGGTCGGAGAAAACTGTCTGAGATCGGTCATTCGGTCCGTTTCCTGTCAATCACATATCGCTTTTTGCATACGACGGGATGCCGGCTTTTGACCCAGATCAAAAACGTACATGTTGAATGCTCTTTTTCTGCCGCAAATCGTCTGTCACGGTCACCGCACAGGAAAACGGGCGCCCGATGGGCGCCCGTCCTGTCCGTTCCCCCCCGACCGGGGAGGCGATGACGCAGGTCTCAGTCGTCGTCCTGCGTCAGCCGCGCGTCTTCACGCATCTCAAGCCACATCGCGTTCAGTACCGCGAACATCGCGGCCAGCGGAAGACCAAGCAGCCAGGCGAAATACCACATTCTCTGTTTCCTTCCTCAATAGCTGTGGCCGGAGCCGGTGACCTCTTCCTCGGTCACCTTGCCCCAGAGCACTTTGTACACCCAGGCCGTGTAGGCCAGAATCAGCGGCATGAAGACCACCGCCATCACCAGCATCACGAACAGGGTCTGATGCGAGGACGAGGCGTCCCAGACGGTGAGCGAGCTGTTCGGATTGACGGTCGAGGGCAGGATGAAGGGGAACATCGTCAGCCCGACGCTGGAGATGATGCCGGTGATCGCCAGCTTCGACCACAGCAGGGTCGACACTTCGCGTCCGGCGCGCAGCCCCATCACCGCCAGGGCGATGCCGACAAAGCCCATGGCCGGCGCGATGGCAATCCAGGGACGCAGGCTATAGGCGGCAAGCCAGGATCCGCCGCGCTCCACCTCGGAATAGAGCGGGTTGGACGGGCCGTTGGCCGCCACCTCGCCCACGATGTGGAAGCCGTCGACCCCGAAGGCCAGCCAGACACCGGCCAGCGCATAGGCCAGCGCCGCGACCACGCCGGCATAGGTGCCGATGGTCCGCGCCCGCAGCTGCACCGGGCCCTCGGTCTTCAGCGTCAGCCAGGCGGCGCCATGCATCAGCAGCATCGACAGCGACACCACCCCGGACAGGATCGCGAAGGGCCGCAGCAGGCCGAGGAACTTGGCGTAGAAGGCGCCGTCATACATCGGCATCAGGTCTTCGGTCAGGTAGAAGGGCACGCCCAGCAGCACGTTGCCCACCGCCACGCCGAACAGCAGCGCCGGCGCCGCACCGCCCACGAACAGCGCCCAGTCCCAGCCGTTGCGCCAGGATTGGCTCTCGCGCTTGGAGCGGTACTTGAACCCCACCGGCCGCAGGATCAGCGCCGCCAGCACGGCGAACATCGCCAGGTAGAAGCCCGAGAAGCTGACCGCATAGAGCGGCGGCCAGGCGGCGAAGATGGCGCCGCCGCCCAGGATGAACCACACCTGGTTGCCTTCCCAGACCGGCCCGATGGTGTTGATCACCACCCGGCGTTCCACATCGGTCTTGCCGACGAAGGGCAGCAGCGCGCCGACCCCCATGTCGAAGCCGTCGGTCAGGGCAAATCCGATCAGCAGGACGCCCAGCAGCACCCACCAGATCACGCGAAGGATATCGAAGTCGATCAGTTCATACAGGATCATGGGTCTTACTCCGCAGGCTCGGCCGCGCCGCCGTTGTATTTCAGACGGTCTTCATGGCGCGCCATCCAGATTTCGGTTTCCTCCACATCCTCGGTCGGACCCTTGCGGATGTATTTCAGCATCAGCCCCATCTCGATGATGAAGAGAATGGTGTAGAAGGTCACGAAGCCGGCCAGGGTGATCGCCAGATCCGCCACGCTCAGATGCGAGGCCGACAGCGCGGTGGGCAGCACCCCGTCCACCGTCCAGGGCTGGCGCCCGAATTCGGCGACGAACCAGCCCAGCTCGGCGGCGATCCAGGGGGTGGGGATGATGATCACCGCCAGCCACAGCGCCGGACGCGGGAAGCGCATGCCGCGCAGGCTGGCCATGACGGCGAAATAGGCCATCACCGCGATGAAGGAGAAGCCCAGCCCCACCATCAGGCGGAACGCCCAGAACAGCTGCGCCACGCCGGGGATGGTATCGGCGGCGGCGGTCTTGATCTGCTCTTCCGAGGCCTGGCGCGGGTCGTCGACATAGCGTTTCAGCAGAAAGGCAAAGCCCAGATCGGCCGAATGCTCCTCGAAGGCCACCCGCACATCGCCCGGGGTGTTGTCGCGTTCGGTCCGGATCGTCATCAGCGCGTCATAGGCGATCAGCCCCGAGCGGATCTTTTCCTCGGCCTGATCGACCAGATCGTTGATGCCGGGAATTTCCTTGGTCAGCGACCGGGTGCCGATCAGCCCCATCACCCAGGGAATCTCGAGGGCATAATGGGTCTCGCGCGCCTCCTTGTCGGGGAAGCCGATCAGGTTGAAGGGCGCCGGCGCCGGATGGGTTTCCCACATGCCTTCGATCGCGGCGAGCTTCATCTTCTGGGTATGGCTGGCCGAATAGCCCGATTCGTCCCCCAGCACCACGACCGACAGCGCCGAGGCGAGGCCGAAGCTGGCAGCGACCGCGATCGACCGGCGGGCCAGCTCGATATGCCGCCCCTTCAGCAGATACCAGGCCGAGACGCCCAGCACGAAGACCGAGGCGGTGACATAGCCGGCCGAGACCGTATGCACGAATTTCGCCTGCGCCACCTCGTTGAACACCACATCGAAGAAAGAGGTCATCTCCATCCGCATGGTGTCGGGGTTGAACTGCGCCCCGACCGGGTTCTGCATCCAACCGTTGGCGATCAGGATCCACAGCGCCGAGAAGTTCGAGCCCAGCGCCACCAGCCAGGTCACGATCATATGGGCGGTCTTGCTCAGCTTGTCCCAGCCGAAGAAGAACAGCCCGACGAAGGTCGCCTCGAGGAAGAAGGCCATCAGCCCCTCGACCGCCAGCGGCGCGCCGAAGATGTCGCCGACGTAGTGGCTGTAGTAGCTCCAGTTCATGCCGAACTGGAATTCCATCGTGATGCCGGTGGCGACCCCCAGAACGAAGTTGATGCCGAACAGGGTGCCCCAGAATTTGGTCATCTGTCGCCAGATGGGGCGGTTCGTCATCACATAGACCGTCTCCATGATCGCCACGAGGATCGACAGACCCAGCGTCAACGGTACGAAGAGGAAGTGGTACATCGCCGTCATCGCGAATTGGAGGCGTGACAGCTCGACGACATCAAGTTCCATGATGTGCATCTCCTCGGGTTTTGTTGCGCAGGCTCACCTCAAGTAAACCTGCCTCGAAAATACATGATTTAATGCTTGCTACACCCGGACAGGTTGACCCGGATTTGATCTGCGTCAAAGGCTTATTGTTTTGTCTGGTATTTTTTCAGATCCAGCCTCCTGTCGGCGATTTCGGTTTCCGCCCTGCGGTGGCTTGCCGCGATGATCGCGGCCGCCGGCAGATAGCTGCGGATGCCGGTGACCACCGCCCGGGCGGTGGCGGGGTCCAGCCCTTCGGTCGGTTCGTCCAGCAGCAGGATGTCGGGCCGGCGCAGCATGGCGCGGGCCAGCGCCAGCCGGCGCGATTCCCCGCCCGACAAGCCGGCGCCGCCCTCGGCCAGCGGCGCTTCGAGCCCGCCGCGCGTCGTCACCACCCGATCCAGCGCCACCGCGCGCAGCACCTCCCAGGCGGCCTCGTCGGTCAGATCGGGGGCGGCGATCGCAAGATTGTCGCGGATGCTGCCGGCCAGCAGCGCAGTGCGCTGCGGCAGCAGGGTCAGGTGGCGGCGCAGCGCGGCCTCGGGCCAGTCGGCCAGCGGCGCGCCGAGACAGAGGATCTGCCCCGAGGTCGCCGGCGCCACCGCCGCCAGCGCATCGAGCAGCGTGCTCTTGCCGGCGCCGCGGGCGCCGCCGAGGGCCAGCATCTCGCCCGGCGCGACGGCAAAGCTCAGCCCCTCGATCAGCGGCCGGGTCCGGCCCGGCCGCATCAGGGTCAGGTCGCGCACCTCCAGCCCGGCGCCGGGCCGGATCGCGGGGGCACGGGCGGCGGCGGCGACCGGCGCCGCACCCTCGGGGACCTCGGCCAGCACCCGGGCGGCGGCATCGCGCATCCGGCCGATCTCGGCCACGCCGCGGCGCAGCGGCAGCAGCGTCTCGGCCAGCGCCAGCGCGACGAAGACGCCGATGGCGGCCTGCGCCGGGTCGATGGCGCCGCCGGCGATCAGCGGCCCCGACAGCCCCAGCACCAGCGCGGTGACCAGCGCCACCACCGAGGCCAGCGCAAGGCCCGCGCCGGTGTCGATCCGGTCCAGCAGATCATGCGCCGCGCGCGCCTCGGCCTCCTCGGCGTCGATCCGGGCGCGCCAGTCCGGCAGCAGCCCCTGCAGGATCGCCTCGCGCTGGCCGCGGAACAGGCCGATGGCACCGCGCCGCAGCGCCTGCATCGCCGTCTCGGCCCGGGTGGAGGGGGCGAGCGTGCGGAGCGCGACCCGCATCAGCACCAGCCCGCCGCCCAGAAGATAGCCCGCCGCAACCGCCAGCGCGACCGCCGGCGTCACCAGCCAGGCCAGCATGACGAAGGCCACCACATGGGTGATCAGCGCCGCCGCCACCGGCAGCGCCAGCCTCAGCGCCACCCCGTCCAGCGCATCCACATCCGCGGTGATCCGGGTCAGCGCCGAGGCGCCGCGCAGCCGCCTGAGCGCCTCCATCGGCCAGACCTCCAGCCGCCGCATCAGGGTGATCCTGAGCGCCGCCAGCGCCCTGAGCGTGGCGTCATGGGTCAGCAGCCGCTCGCCATAGCGCGCCGCCGCCCGGCCCAGCGCCAGGAACCGCACCCCGGCCGAGGGGCGAAAGACGTCGAAGGCGATGCCGATGCCGGCGATGCCGGCCAGCCCCGTCGCGGTGATGAACCAGCCCGACAGCCCCAGCAGCGCCGCCCCCATGATCAGCACCACCACGCTCAGCGCCGCGCCGCGCCACATCGCCCAGGGGTCCGCCGACCACAGCAGGCGCAGGATCTGCCACAGACGTTTCATGCCGTGCCCTCCAGATCCACCACCCGGCCCATCGCCGCCGCCAGCGCGGCGTCATGGGTCGCCACGACCACCGTGCGCCCCTCGGCCGCCAGATCGCCCAATGCGGCAATGATCTGCGCCGCCGTGCCCTGGTCGAGATCGGCGGTCGGCTCATCGGCCAGGATCACATCCGCGCCGCTGAGGAACGCGCGGGCCAGCAGCAACCGCCGCGCCTCGCCGCCCGAGACGCCGGCGCCGGTCTCGCCCAGCCTGGTGTCCAGCCCCTCGGGCAGCGCCGCGACGATGCCGCCGGCCCGCGCCTTGTCCAGCGCCGCGCCCAGATCGGCGCCGCGGCCATGCGGATCGAGGAAGTCGCGCAGGGTCAGATCCGGCACATGCACCGACTGCGGCACAAAGGCCACGCGGGCGCGCCAGCCGTCGGCGGTAT
>JBFXGQ010000150.1:0-8890 GCA_050177915.1 Pseudodonghicola sp.
ACGTGGATCCGTCCGCGGACCTGCTCGCCGACCTCGCGAGGTCCGCGCCCGAGGCAGCTGCCGGGGGGGACCCGACCGACGATCTTCTGGCCGGCCTCGCCGCCACTGCGCCGTCCGAGACGCCCGACGACGATCCGACCGCGGACTTGCTCGCCGACCTTGCAGCCTCTGCGCCTGAGGAGAGGGCGGCGACGGATCAGACAGACGATCCGTTTGCCGACCTCGCCGCTGCGGTGCCGGTCGAAGAACTCGACGATGACCCGACCTCCGACCTTCTCGCCGATCTGGCGGCGTCAGCTCCCAAGACGGAGGCGGCGGCGGACCCGACCGATGACCTTTTGGCCGATCTCGCCGCGGCCATACCGGAGGAGACGCCCGACGACGATCCAACCTCGGATCTTCTTGCCGACCTTGTGGCTTCGGCGCCGGCGGAAGAGGCCGAGGTCGACCTGACCGACGACCTCCTTGCCGACCTCGCCGACGCTGTTTCGGAAGAGACGCCCGACGACGATCCGACGGACGATCTGCTCGCCGATCTCGCGGCGTCAGCTCCCGTGGAGGAGGCGGAGCTGACGGATGACCTCTTGGCCGATCTCGCGGCCACGGCCCCGGAGGAAGCGGTCGACGCGGACCCGACCGACGATCTCTTGGCCGACCTCGCCGCCACCGCGCCGGAGGCGACCCCTGACGATGATCCGGCGGACGATCCGTTTGCGGATCTTGCGGAGGCGTCGCCCGTGGCCGCGGTGGAGGAGGTCGGCGCATTGGCTGGCGACGACGGCGGCTCGGCGGGGCTGGACGATCTCGATGACCTGTTGGGGGATCTGAACGATCTGGGCGCTGAGACGGCGCCGGCTGCGGAGGCGTCGGAGCCTGCGACAGAGGGGGCAGCCGGGCTGGATGACCTCGACGATCTGCTGGGCGATCTCGGCGACGAGCCTGCCGAGGAGGCCGCAGAGGAAGTAGGGGAGGAGGCCGGAGAGAGCCCGGCTGAGGCCGCCGAGGCGGCGGATTTGGACGATCTGCTGGGCGATCTGGACAGCGATCCCGTGGCGGCCCCGCAGCCCGCCGGCGCCACGCTGACCGGCGCGCCGGTCTTTGCCTTCGGCACGCTCAGTTCCGAGCGCCCGGCGGCGGAGAGGTTGAGCCGCCGCCGCTTCCGCATTGCTATCTTGGGCGATTTCTCCGGCCGGGCCGCGCGCGGGCTGGTCGAGACCGGCGCGGCGCTGGCCGCCCGCCGCGCCACCCTGCTGGACCCCGACACGGTCGAGCAGATCATCGAGAGCTTCGCCACCGATCTGGTGCTGCCGCTGGGCCAGGACGGCGCCGGGATCGAGGTGCGGCTCGGCGGGTTGGACGATCTGCACCCGGACGCGCTGTTCGAAAACGTCGCGCTCTTCTCGGAACTCGCCGGTCTGCGCCGGCAGCTGTCCGGCGGCGCCACGGCAGAGAGCGCCGCCGGACAGCTGCGCGCCTGGGGCGAGGCGCATGGCACCCCGGTCGCGCCGCCGCGCCGCCAGTCGGGCGGCAATGCGGTGCGGGCGGATCTGAAGCTCAGCGACTTCCAGCGGCTGATCGGGGCGCCGGCCGCCGCGCCCTCGCCGCTCGACGATCTGCTGGCCCGGGTGGTCGGGCCGCATATCCGCGCGCTGCCCGATCCGGATGCGGCGGCGATGATCGGCGCGGTGGACCGGGCGCTGTCGGCGGCGATGCGGATGCTGCTGCACCATCCCGAGTTCCAGTCGGTCGAGGCGCAATGGCGTGCGCTGGACCTGATCGCGCGGTCGATCGAGACCGACGACAGGCTGGAGGTCATGCTCTACGACATCTCGGCCGAGGAGATCGCCGCCGATCTGGCCAGCCATGACGACCTGTCGCAAAGCGGCTTCGCCCGGCTGCTGACCGAGGCGCCGCTGGACCCCGAGACCGGGCGCGGCGGCTATTCGGCGCTGATCGGGCTCTACACCTTCGAGGAGACGCCGCCGCATGCGGAGCTGCTGGGCCGCATCGCCCGGGTCGCGGCGCATGTGGATGCGCCCTTTCTCGCCGCCATCGGGCCGGGGTTTCTTGAGGTGGAGAAACAGCATCGCCACCCGCTGGTGGCGCAGGCCTGGGACGGGCTGCGGGTGCTGCCCGAGGCGGGGCATCTGGGGCTGTTGACGCCGCGGCTGCTGCTGCGGCGGCCCTATGGGGCGAAGACCGAGCCGATCTATGAATTCGACTTCGAGGAATTCACCCCGGCCGAGGGGCTCTCGGGTCTGCTCTGGGGCAATCCGGCGGTTCTGGCGGCGATCCTGCTGGCGCAGTCGTTCCGCCGCAACGGGCCGTCGATGGATCTGGGCTCGGTGATGTCGCTGGGCGGCATGCCCTATCACTATGTCACCGACCGCTACGGCGATCAGGTGGCGCTGCCCTGCACCGAACGCAACCTGACCCAGGCGCGGGTGGAATTCGCCATGGCGCGGGGGCTGATGCCGGTGGTGTCGATCAAGGGCCGGGACGAGGTGCGGCTGGCCTCGTTCCAGTCGCTGGCGGGGGGCGAGATCCTGGGGCCCTGGAGCGGCGCGCCCAGGCCCGAGCCGTCGCCGCCGGAACCGATGCCGGCGCCGGTCGAGGCCGCCGCGGCCGATCTGGACGACCTGCTGGCGGGCTTCGCGGGCGACGATCCGGCGGTGCCGCTGGATCCCGACGCGATCGACGCCGATCTCGCGGCGCTGCTGGACGATCTGTGATGAGACATATCGAGCCGAACGTCATTTCAACGCGCATCGCGCCCGGTCACGAAAGGACAGGCCATGGCGGAGAGTAGACCCCACAAGGATTCCCTGATCTGGATGTCGGGCAGCTATACGGTTCAGGACATCTTGCTGAAACGCGCCATCGTGCGCGAGGGGCTGAGCAAGCTCACCGAAACCACGGTGGAATTCCAGTGCCGGAACAAGGCGCTGAAGCTGGCCGAATTCGTCGGCCGCAGCATCCAGCTGCACCTGATCGACGAGAGCGGCACCGAGCGGCTGTTCTCGGGGCTTTGCGTCTCGGTCGAGAATCTGGGGTTCCGCGACGGCTATGGCCATTATGTCGCCGAGGTGCGCCCCTGGGCCTGGCTGCTGACGCGGACCCGGAATTCGCGCATCTTTCAGGACAAGACCACGGTGCAGATCATCGAGGAGGTGCTGCGCGAACACGGGTTCTCGGACTTCCAGAAACGGCTCAGCGACAGCTACGAGACCCGCGCCTATTGCGTGCAGTACCGCGAAAGCGATTTCGATTTCCTCTGCCGGCTGATGGAGGAGGAGGGGATCTATTTCTACTTCGACAGCAACAAATCCCCCGATGCGCCGGAAAAGATGGTGTTCAGCGACGGCGTCAACGGCCATTCGCCGGTGCCGGGAGAGGCGACGCTGCGCTATCACGCGCGGGACAATACCGACCGCCGGCGCGAGGATCATATCGCCGAATGGGCCGAGGAGGAGAGCCTGACGCCCGGCAAGGTCACGCTGACGGATTACGATTTCCTGTCGCCCACCGCCGATCTGAGGGTGAGCGACGCGATCCGCAAGGGCACCCACAGCCACGCCACGCACGAGCTTTACGACTATCCCGGCCACTACCGGAAGGACACCGGGCTGGGCAACAAGCGGGCCCGGGTGCGGATGGAGGCCGAGGCGATCCGACACAAGCGCTGGCGCGGCGCCGGCAGCGTGCGGACGTTGACGACCGGCTGCACCTTCAAGCTCAAGGATCACCCGGACGCGGCGGCCAATGCCGATTACATCGTCACCGATGCGGTGCATTACCTGCAGGTCGACACCGATTTCAGCGAAAGCAGCCTGCGCCACGATCTGCAGCCGCGCAACATGACCTTTCCCGAGGAGATGGCGGGCGACGCCTATGCCTGCACCTTCGGCGCGATCCCGAAGTCCGAGCCGTACCGCGCCCCGATCGCCACCCCCTGGCCGGCGATCCCGGGGCTGCACACCGCCACCGTGGTGGGCAAGGCGGGCGAGGAGATCTGGACCGACGAACATGGCCGCATCAAGGTGAAATTCCACTGGGACCGGATCGGCAAGAGCGACGAGAACGCCAGCTGCTGGATGCGGGTGGTGACGCCCTGGTCGGGCAAGGGCTGGGGCTTTGTCGCGGTGCCGCGCATCGGCCAGGAGGTCGTGGTGCAGTTCGAGGAGGGCGACCCGGACCGGCCGATCTGCACCGGCATGCTCTACAACCGGGACACCATGCCGCCCTACGACTACCCGGGCGACAACACCCAGCTGGGGCTCAAGACCAACTCCTCCAAGGGTGGCGGCGGCTATAACGAATTGATGTTCGACGACAAGAAGGGTGCTGAACTGATGCGCGTACAGGCGCAGAAGGACCATCAGATGCTGGTCAAGAACAAGTCGGTGGTGACCGTCGGGCTCGACGCCGTCGATGCCGGCAGCCATGACGACGACGGCAGCCTGAGCCAGGTGGTCAGGAACCACGTCACCGAGACGATCAAGGAGGGCAACCACTATTACACCATTCAGAGCGGCGACGAGGAATACAAGATCGAGAGCGGCAGCCAGTTGCTGGAGGTCAAGCAGGACAAGACCCAGAAGATCGAGGGCAAGCACACCAAGACGGTCACCGGCGACGACACCACCACGGTGCAGACCGGCAACCTGACGGTGGATGTGAAGTCGGGCAAGATCACCATGACCGCGGCGATAGAGATCGTGCTCAAGGTCGGCGGCAGTTCGATCAAGATCGACAATTCCGGCGTCACCATAAAGGGGCCGATCATCAAGGTGCAGGCCGATGCCACCGCCGAGGTGAAAAGCGCGATGACCACCGTCAAAGGTGAGGCCATGCTCGTCCTCAAGGGCGGCCTCACGATGATCAACTAGGTGGTGCCGCGATGACCGAGAAATTTCAGGATCTGGTCAAGTTCCCCCGCGATCCGGTGGCCAAGCTGCTGGCGCATTGCAACGTGATCCTCAAGACCCGGCTCGACGCGCCCGCCAGCGCCACGGCCGAGATCGTGCTGGCCGAGCTCGACGCCAAGGGGGCGCTGGTCGATCTGTTGCGGCTGCTGGCGATCCTGCTGCCGCCGCGCGAACGGGTGTGGTGGGCCTGCATGGCGGCGCGCGATTACATCGGGCCGCGGTCCGACACCGATCCGCCCTCGCTCGCCGCCTCGGAGGCCTGGGTCTACAACCCGTCGGAGGAGAACCGCAACGCTGCGCGGATCACGCTGGATCACGCCTATGTCGACGACGATACGGTGCATTGTGCGCTGGCGGTGCTCTATGCCGACGGCACGCTGGGGCCGGGCGATCTGGCGCAATATCCCGCTCCCGCCGGCGCCTCGGAAGCGGCGGCCTTCGCCATGAATATGGTGGCCCTGAGTCAATTGTCTGATAGGTTTGAAGAACATGGCCGCATCCTGGTCGACCGGGCGCTGGACATCGGGCGCGGCGGCAACGGCAAGGTCCGGCTGGAAGAGGCCTAGGCGGGGGGAGGACGCGATATGGGATTTCCGCAAGCCAGAGTGACCGACCTGCAGTTGTGCAACGTGCCGGTCGTCGTGGTGCCGCCGGCGCCGCCGGCGCCGATGCCGATCATGCCGCCCTGCCTGCCGACCGTGCTGGTCGGCAAGCTGCCCGCCGCGCGGGTGACCGACATGCATGCCTCGGCCCCGCCGCACCCGATCGTCAAAGGGTCGCTGACCGTGCTGATCGGCAGCCTGCCGGCGGCGCGGGTCGGCGATCTGGCGGCCTGCGGCGGCGCGATCCTGAAGGGCGAATTCACCGTGTTGACCGGAGGCTGAGCGCGCCATGGCCGTGATCTTGCGCTTTCAGTCCTCGGGGACCGTGCCGGGCAACGCCCGGCCGGTGCGGATGCGGGGCGGCAGCCTGACGGTGGGGCGCGGGCCGGCGAACGATCTGGTGCTGCCGGACCCGGATCGCATCCTGTCCAAGAACCATTGCGTGATCGAGGATCACAACGGCAGCGTGATGGTGGTGGACCTGTCGACCAACGGCACCTTCCTGAACTATGCCAAGATCCCGCTCGGCCGGACGCCGGCGCCGCTGAACGACGGCGATGTGCTCTGTCTCGGCCCCTATGAGCTGGTGGTCGAGATCGGCGCGGCAGAGGAGCCGGCGCCGGTCGCGCCGCCGGCGGCCTGGGGCGCGGTGTCGCCGGGGCTGGCCGAGAATGCCCCCGATCCGCTGAGCCTGATGGAGGACAGCGGTCCGGGCGGCGACTTCCTCGACGATCTGCTGGGGGCGGAGGCGACGCCGACCGGCCCGTCGCAGCTGAACCCGGTGGATCCGATCGACGAGCTGTTGCCGCCGATCGGCGCGGAGGACGATCCGTTCTTCGCCCGTCCCGACGACGGGCGCGGCGGCGAGGGGGCGAGCCTGCCGGCGCATAACCCCTCGGCCAGCGACAGTTTCACCGCGCCGGCCGCGGGCCGGCCGCTAATCCCCGACGATTGGGACGACGATCTGCTGGGCGCGCCCGCCGCTGAGCCCGAGCCGCCGGAACCGCCCCGGCCGCCCGCCGCGGCACCGGAGCCGCTGCCGCCGGTGCCCGAGGTGCCGGCGCATGCGCCGCCCCGCGCGCAGCCGGTGACGCCGCCGCAGGTGCATCACCGCACGCCGCCCAATATCCACCCGATGGCCGAGCGGCCGCCGGACGCGCCGGAGCCCGCCGGCGCGATGGCCGTGGGCGCGTCCAGCGGCACGGATGCGGCGCAGGCCTTCCTCGCCGGCATCGGCGCCGCCGAGGGCACCGTCCCCGAGGATGAGCTGGTCAATACCATGGCGCGCATGGGCCGGGTGATGAAGACGCTGATCACCGGGCTGCGCGAGATCCTGATGACGCGCAGCTCGATCAAGTCCGAGTTCCGCATCGAACAGACGATGATTTCGGCCGGGGGCAACAACCCGCTGAAATTCTCGGTCAGCCCGGAACAGGCGGTGGAGGCGATGCTGCGCCCGGCGACCCGCGGCTATCTCGGGTCCGAGACCGCCGCCGAACAGGCGCTGGACGACATCAAGGCGCATGAGATCGCCATGGTCACCGGCATGGAGGCGGCGCTGAAGGGGGTGCTGGCCCGGCTGGATCCGCAGGTGGTCGCCGGGCGGATCGAGACCAGCGGTGCCTTCGGCAGCCTGCTCAAGGGCAAGAAGGCGCGCTATTGGGACGTCTACGAAAAGATTTACGCCGAGATTTCGGACGAAGCCGAGAACGATTTTCACGACCTGTTCAGCCGCGAATTCGCCCGGGCCTATCGGGCCCAGCTGGACAAGCTCAAGTCATAGGCCCGCGCCCGGGCGCGGGTTCGGGCAGCGCGCCCCGGCGCGGCCATAACAACCGCGCCCGGGGGCGCGCAGATAAGAACCGCGTCTTTGGCGCGAGAACAAGGAGGATGCTGTGTCCTGGGACAGCAAGGTGCTTTGGACCGAAGGGTTGTTTCTCCAGCCCCATCACTTCCAGCAGGCCGACCGCTATACCGAGGCGCTGGTCACCGGGCTGGCCCGGCGCCTGCGGCCCTACGGCTGGGGGTTCAGCGCGCTGGAGATCGACCATGAGGTTCTCAAGGTCGGCCAGTTCGCGCTGAAATCCTGTGCCGGGCTGACCCAGGACGGCACCGTGTTCCGGGTGCCGATGGCCGACGATCACCCCCCCGCGCTCGAGGTGCCGGAGACGATCAAGGATTGCGTCGTCTACCTGACCGTGCCGCAGCGCCGCCAGGGCGCGGCCGAGGTGGATCTGACCGGGGCGGAGATGTCGGCGAGCCGGCTGCGCCCGGCCGAGCAGGAGGTCACCGACACCATGAGCACCGAGCGCAAGCCGGTGGTTCTGGGGGTGGGCAAGATGCGGCTGCAGTTCGCGCTGGCCGTCGACGACCTGTCGGACCGGCTGGCGATCCCCGTCGCCCGCATCATCGAGGTGCGCCCGGACCGCGAGATCCTGCTGGACCAGTCCTTTGTCCCTGCCTGTCTCGACCTGCGCGCGGCGCCGCCGCTGGCCGGCTTCCTGCGCGAGCTGGAGGGCCTGCTGTCGCATCGGATGCAGGCGCTGGCCGGGCGGCTGAGCGAGGGCGGCGGCGCCCGCGGCGTGGCAGAGGTGTCGGACTTCCTGCTGTTGACGGTGATCAACCGGATGCTGCCGCAGATCCGCCATATGGCAACGATCGAGAACCTGCACCCCGAGGACCTGTTCCGCATCTGCGCCGGGCTCGCCGGCGAGCTGTCGGTCTTCATGACCTCGGACAAGCAGGCGCCGCGCTTCCCGCCCTATACGCATGACGATCTGGGCGCCTGCTTCACGCCGCTGATCCGCACCCTGCGGCAGTACCTGAGTTCGGTGCTGGAGCAGACCGCGATCCCGATCCCGCTGGAGCCGCGCAAATACGGCATCAGCGTCGGCGTCATCGCCGATCGCAAGCTGCTGGGCAGCGCGGGCTTCGTGCTGGCGGTGGATGCCGACATCCCGTCCGAGGACGTGCGCCGCCATTTCGCCGGCCAGGCCAAGATCGGCCCGGTCGAGGAGATCCGGCAACTGGTCAACTCGGCTCTGCCCGGGATCGCCCTGCGGCCGCTGCCGGTGGCGCCGCGGCAGATCCCCTATCACGCCGGCGTCGTCTATTTCGAGCTCGACGCCGCCAGCCCCTACTGGGGCAAGATGACCACCTCCGGAGGCATCGCCGTGCATGTCTCGGGCCAGTACCCGGGCCTGAAGATGGAGCTTTGGGCGATCCGCAACAGCTGAGCGATTGGGACAGACAATGGCCGACCAGGACGAACCCTGTGCGGAACCCGACGACACCGACAAGACGGTGATCAAACCCAATCCGGGCGGGCGGGTGACGCAGCCGGCGGCGATGCAGCCGCCC
>JBFXGQ010000151.1:0-8819 GCA_050177915.1 Pseudodonghicola sp.
CAGGGCGATTTCCGGGAAGATCATGACGATTGCCAGCGCAAAGGCCATCACGATCACGAAGGGAACGATCGAAATGTAGATGTCGCGCATGCCGATCTCGGGCGGGGCCATGGCGCGCATCAGGAACAGGTTATAGCCGAAGGGCGGCGTCATATAGGCGATCTGACAGGTGATGGTATAGAGCACGCCGTACCAGATCAGATCGAAGCCCATGGCGCCGACCAGCGGCACGTAGAGCGGCGCCACGATCACCAGCATCGCGGTATCGTCCAGGAAGGTGCCCATGACGATGAAGCTGAGCTGCATCAGGATCAGGATCATCCAGGGGCTGAGACCCAGCTGATCGGTGAACAGGTTCTCGATCGCCTTGACCGCGCCCAGCCCGTCGAACACCGCGCCGAAGGCCAGCGCCGCCAGGATGATCCACATGAACATGCAGGAGATCGCCAGGGTTTCGCGGACCGAGGTCTCGAACACCTCCCTGGTCATCCGCCCCTTGAGCACGGCGGCGAGAAAGGCCGCCATCGCGCCGATGGCCGAGCTTTCGACCAGCGAGGTCCAGCCGTTGACGAAGGGCACCATCATCACCACGAAGATCGCCAGCGGCAGCAGGCCCGCGCTCAGCAACCGCAGCTTTTCGGACATCGGGACGTTGCGGTCCTCCTCCGACAGGGCCGGGCCCAGATGCGGCTGCATCCGGCAGCGCAAATAGATGTAGATGACGAACATCGCCGCCATCATCAGCCCCGGGATCACACCGGCCAGCCACAACTGCCCCACCGGCTGGCGCGCGATCATCGCATAAAGCACCAGCACCACCGAGGGCGGCACCAGGATGCCCAGCGACGATCCCGCCTGGATCACGCCGGTCACCATGATCTTGTCATACCCGCGCTTCAGCAGCTCCGGCAGCGCGATGGTGGCGCCGATCGCCATGCCCGCCACGCTCAGCCCGTTCATCGCCGAGATCAGCACCATCAGACCGATGGTGCCGATGGCGAGGCCGCCCTTCACCGGCCCCATCCAGACGTGGAACATCTTGTAAAGGTCGTCTGCGATCTTGGATTCCGACAGCACATAGCCCATGAAGATGAACATCGGCAGGGTCAGCAGCGGATACCATTTCATCAGCTTCATCGCCGCCGAGAACGGCAGGTCCGCCCCGCCCGTCCCCCACAGCAGCACCGCCGCGGCCGCGCCCACGAAACCGATGGCGCCGAAGACCCGCTGCCCGGTCAGCAGCATCAGCATCATCGAGCTGAACATCAGCAGGCCGATCATTTCATACGACATCAGATTTTTTCCCCGCGGATGATCGCGATATCCCGGAACAGCTCAGCCAGGCTTTGCAACAGCATGAGGGTGACCCCGAGGCACAGCAGCGTCTTGACCGGCCAGATATACGGCCGCCAGGCCGTCGGGCTGCGTTCGAGATGGCCCAGCTTGTCGCCCGCGGCGTCGAAGCCGCCGGTCACCAGCGTCTTCAGCAGATCCCAGAAAAAGCTGAACGGCTCGGTCCCGAAATAGCCCAGCGAATAGGCGGTGGACCCCACCGCCCCGTACAGCAGGATGCCCAGATAGGACATCAGGAACAGCACGGTGAAACTGTCGACCCAGGCCTTGGTGGTGATCGACCAGTTGCCGTAGAACAAGTCCATCCGCACGTTGGAGCCCAGCTGCAGCGAATAGGGCCCGCCCAGCACGTAATAGGCGACCATGACGAATTGCGCCGTCTCCAGCGTCCACATCGAGGGCGAGAAGAAGGTCTTCGACACCGAAGACCACACCAGCACCCCCACCAGCGCAAAGATCAGGTACATCGCGATGCGCCCGATGAACCGGTTGAGCCGGTCGATGGTCCGGATATAGCCGCGAACGACCTTAGGCATGGTCCGTCTCCCCGTCCTGCGTGTCCTGCGCGGCGCAGCACGCCAGAGCCGGCGCCAGCAGCGTCAGCAGCTCCTGCGCCAGCGCCTCGATGCCGGCCGCATCGGCCAGCAGATCGTTGCGCACCTCGATCATCACGTTGGGCAGCCCGTGGGCGATGCCGTGCAGCTTCAGCGAATGGGTCACGCCGTCTTCCGGCCCATAGGGATCGTTGCGGGCGATCCGCCGGTGCGGCAGCTGCGGCGCCGCGGCCAGCATGGCGTCTGCGATGCCGCTGTCGCTGTCGTGCAGGATGCCGATCTCGGTCTGGCGCGCCACGCCGTGATAGACCGGGGTGTAGCTGTGCACGGTGATCAGCGCGGTCGCCTGGCCGCGCGCCTGCCGGGCCGCGATCCCCTCAGAAACCGCCGCGCAGAACGGCCGATAGACCGTCTCGGCCCGCTCCGCCCGCTGGTCGGGCGTCAGGTCGCGATTGCCCGGCACCTCGATCCGTTCGGATTGCGCCGGCATCGCGCTCTCCGCCTCGGGGGGACGGTTGCAGTCGTAGACCAGCCGCGACACCCGACCGGCCACCAGCGGCGCATCCAGCGCCTGCGACAGGCGCAACGCCAGCGCGCGTGCGCCGGGGTCCCAGGCGGCATGACTGTCGCGCGCCGCCGCATCGAGCCCCAGCCCGTCGTAGCGCTCAGGAATATGGTTCGCGGCGTGTTCGCACAGCAGAAGCACCCCGCCCGCCCCCTGCGGATTGATCACTTCGACGGCTTCTGATCTGTCGTCCGACGTGCCGTGCAGCATTGGTACCCCCCGATTTGGAAAAATCTTTCCATAGAGCCGGACATTGTGTCAATATATCTTCACCGCGCAGATCGGCAGAATTCTCCCGCCCTTCCCCACCGCGGCCGGATTGCCCGAATTGCGTGCAGCCAAGACAGGATGACAGCGTGACCAATCCCACCTCCACCGTGCGCGAACTGATCCGCCAGCACTACGCCGCCCTGACCCAGTCAGAGCGCAAGTTCGCGCAGGCGCTGCTGGAGAACTACCCGGCGGCGGGGCTGGCCTCGATCACCATCGTCGCGGCCAATGCCGATGTCTCCACCCCCACGGTGGCGCGGATGGTGCAGAAACTGGGCTTCAAGGGCTATCCGCAGTTCCACCAAGCGCTGCTGAAGGAGCTGGAGGCCAAGGTCTCTGGCCCCACCCAGCGGCGCGCGAAATGGGCCGCCGAGGCCCCCGAGTCGCATCTGCTCAACCGCTTCGCCAAGAGCGTGACGCGTAATATCGAGCAGACCTTCGCCAATATCGACACCGAAAGCTTCGACGCCGCCGCGCGTCAGCTGGCCCAGACCGACCGCCAGCTTTACGTGGTGGGCGGACGGATCACCCGGGCGCTGGCCGACTATGCCTTCACCCATTTCCAGGCGGTCCGCCCGCGGGTGACCTATATGACCGCCTCCTCGGCGACCTGGCCGCATTACGTGCTGGACATGGCGGACGGCGATACGCTGCTGCTGTTCGACGTGCGCCGCTACGAGGCCAATCTGGAACATCTGGCAGAGCTGGCCGCCGCGCGGGGCGTCCAGGTGATCCTGATCACCGATCAATGGGCCAGCCCGATCTCGCGGGTGGCGCGGTTCACCTTCAACTGCTGGGTCGAGGCGCCCTCGGCCTGGGATTCCAACATCGCCACCATGATGCTGCTGGAGGCGCTGATCGCCGCCACGCAGGAGGAATGCTGGCCCGACACCCGTGACCGCTACGAACGGCTGGATGCGCTGTTCGACATGACCCGGCTGTTCCGCTGACACCCCGCCCTGTCCCGCGCCCTGCCCCGCGCGGCCGGGCGAGCGTACCCCCGCCGCAGGGCGCCATCTGACCCCTCTTCTCAGGGCCGGCCTCGATGCGGCTGCCTCAAGGTCTTCGGCCTGCCGAAGGTGCGGCTGCGGACCGCAGTGGCACGGGGGATAGCCGTGACTGTCACAGCGTCGCACCAGACGCTGCGCGGGCTGCCGCACCCTGGCGGAGAGACCGCCGGGACCGATGCGCCAGAGGCGCCAGAGGCGCCAGAGGCGGCAGGCACCGCCATTCCGGCCCGCGGCCGAAAAAGATGATGACACGTCACATTCCACCACCATAATATAATGATTCTGGAATATCTGTTAGTTCGAGAAAGGTCGGCGGGCCCACGTCACGGGCCACAACAAGAGCAAGATCAAGCCGCCGGGGGAGACGGCGGCCCAGGGAGGGACACATAGAATGAGATCGAATTTCGCGCGCAGGCGGGTTGCCTGCGCCCTGGCCTTTTGCGCCCTGAGCGCGGGCCCGGCCTTGGCCACGAACGGCTATATCGCGAACGGCTACGGCGGCGCATCGAAGGGCATGGCGGGGGCCGGCGTCGCCGTTCCCACCGGCGTTCTGGGGCTGGCGCAGAACCCGGCCATGGGGCTCAAGGTCGGCAATCAGGCCGCGCTCTGCCTGACCAACTTCTGGCCGAACCGCGAGGTCGAGGTCGCCCCCGGCGGCCCGCTGACGGCCGGCACCCACAAAAGCCTGAACGACTATTTCCTGATCCCCTGCGGCGGCGCCAACTGGA
The DNA here is from genome assembly GCA_050177915.1 of Pseudodonghicola sp. Lineage (GTDB taxonomy): Bacteria > Pseudomonadota > Alphaproteobacteria > Rhodobacterales > Rhodobacteraceae > Pseudodonghicola. The sequence goes on from JBFXGQ010000151.1 coordinate 4,481, forward strand.
TGCTGAACGACAGGCTGAGCGTCGGCGCCTTCCTGTTCGGCAACGGCGGCATGAATACCGAATACAGTACCAATTTCCTTGCCGGTCTCGGCGCCGGATCGGCGCCGCTGGGCGTCAATCTCGAACAGGCCTTCATCAGCCTGAACGTCTCGTATCAGGCCACCGATACCCTGACCTTCGGCTTCTCGCCGATATTCGCCATACAGCGGTTCAGCGCCACGGGTCTCGAGGCCTTCAGCGCGATGTCCATCGACCCGACCCATGTCACCAACCAGGGCGACGACTGGGCCAACGGCTTCGGCTACAATATCGGCGTTCTCTGGGAGCCGACGCCGCAGCTGTCGCTGGGCGCAGCCTATCGGTCGAAGATCGACATGGAACCCTTTGAAAAATATGCAGGTCTCTTTGCCGAGCAGGGAGATTTCGATGTCCCCGCGGTCGCCACTCTTGGCGCGGCCTGGATCCCGCCGTCGCTGCCGAAATGGACCTTCAGCGGCGAATTCCAGCGCATCTTCTACAGCGATGTCGCCTCTGTCTCCAATCCCAACGCGCCGCCGCTGGGGCCGCTGGGGGCCGACAACGGCGTCGGCTTCGGCTGGAAGGACATCGACATCTGGCGTGTCGCGGCGGTCTACCGCCACAGCGACAGATGGACGTTCCGCGGCGGGATCAGCGGCGCGAGCAAGCTGTTCGACGACAGCTCGGCCGTGATCAACGCCCTGACCCCGGCGACACCGCGCTGGCACGCCTCGCTCGGCGCGTCCTACAAGGTGAACGACCATTGGGGCATCACCACCTCCTACACCCATGCGTTCAACGCCGAGGTCACCGGGGCCAACCCGGCCCTGACCGGGGTGGCGCAGCCGGTCGGGATCCGCATGTCGCAGCACGAATTCGCCATCGGCGCGACCTACCGCTGGTAGCTTCCCCGCCGGTGCCTTCGGGTCGGAGCCCCGTCACGGTCACATTCTGAGCGTGACGGGCACGGCGCAGGCGACCGCCGCCAGACAGACCACGTGGCCGCTCCGGGAGGCGGCGCTCGGCGCTTTCATTTGATGATTTTTCGGACCTGCATGGCGGTCGATGCGTCCGCCGAAGACCAGCCGCAGCACGTCCCCCACCCCCCTTCTTTCTGGGCCCATGCCCCTTCGCTGATGCGAGCCGTTTCAGCGCAACACAGGCCCGGCCGCCCATGCCCCTCAGCTATCCTGCTGGTTTCATAGGTGAATCCTACAGGAACCTTTGCGCAGCAAAGCCGACACCGGGCCGAGATTTTCCTTGGTGGTGCAGGTTTTCGCCGTCATAGTCGCTCCAGAAGCGGCGGCTTCCAAACACCATCAGGGAGTAATTTAATGATCAGGACAATTGCAGGTCGACTTTGCGCCAGCACGGCGGGGCTGGCGATCACGGCAGCTCTGGCGCACGGCGCGGCCGCTCAGGACATGGCGGCGCTCGAGGCGGCCGCCAAGGCCGAGGGGATGCTGACGACCATCGCCCTGCCGCATGACTGGTGCGGCTATGGCGCCGTGATCGACGGGTTCAAGGCGAAATACCCTGACATCGAAGTGAATGAGCTGAACCCCGACGCGGGCTCGGCCGACGAGGTCGAGGCGATCCGGGCCAACAAGAACAACACCGGCCCGCAGGCGCCCGACGTGATCGACGTCGGCCTGGCCTTCGGCCCCTCGGCGATGGCCGAAGGGCTGACCCAGCCCTACAAGGTCGCCACCTGGGACGAGATCCCCGCCGGCATCAAGGACGCCGAGGGCCATTGGTACGGCGACTATTACGGCGTGATGTCCTTCATCGTGAACAAGGATCTGGTGCCGAACACGCCGATGGACTGGGCCGATCTGATGAAACCCGACTACGTGGGCCAGGTCGCACTGGCCGGCGACCCGCGCGCATCGAACCAGGCGATCCTCGGCGTGCTGGCAGCGGGCCTGTCGACCGGCGCGGCGGCCGGCGCCGATGCGGGCAAGGCCGGGCTGGAGTATTTCGCCGGGCTGAACAAGGCGGGCAACTTCGTGCCGGTCATCGGCAAGGCGGGGACGCTCGCGCAGGGCTCGACGCCCATCGTGGTGGCCTGGGACTATAATGCCCTCGCCTGGAAGGACGCGCTGGCCGGCAACCCGCCGGTCGAGATCGTCGTTCCCAAGTCGGGCGTGCTGGCGGGCGTCTACGTGCAGGCGATCTCGGCCTATGCGCCGCACCCGAACGCGGCCAAGCTGTGGATGGAGTATCTCTATTCCGACGAAGGCCAGCTGCTTTGGCTGAAGGGCTATTGCCACCCGGCGCGGTTCAACGCGATGGCCAAGGCCGGCAAGATCCCGCAGGACCTGCTGGACGCGCTGCCGCCGCCCGAAGGCTATGCCGCGGCCTATTTCCCGACGCTGGATGAGGTGAACGCCAACAAGGAAGCCGTCACCTCGGGCTGGGACGCCACCGTCGGCGCCAACGTTCAGTAATCACCGGGCGGCCGGCCCCCTCCGGGCCGGCCGCATCGCCAAGGGGCCGTCAGACCCCCAAACGACAGACCCCAAAGACAGGGACATTTCATGGCAATCGAGCGCAGGCAGACCCAAGCGGCCGCGCCTAGATGGACAAAGCCGCTGCAGGACTGGCTGGCCCTGCTGCCGTTCGGGCTGTTCGTTCTGCTGTTTCTGATCCTGCCGACGATGAAGATCGTCATCGGCGCCTTTCAGACCGCCGACGGCCAGGTGACGCTGCAGAACCTGATCGACCTGAACACGCCGTCGATCCGGTCGGCCTATTGGGTGTCGATCAAGCTGAGCCTCTGGACCGCCGCGATCGGCTGTCTGGTCGGCTTCCTGATCGCCGCGGCGGTGGTGCACGGCGGGCTGCCCAAGGTCATTCGCGGGCCGATCCTGACCTTCTCGGGGGTGGCGTCGAACTTCGCGGGCGTGCCGCTGGCCTTCGCCTTTCTCGCCACGCTCGGTCCGGCGGGGATCGTCACCCTGTGGGTCACCAGGACCTTCGGCATCAATCCCCGCGCCTATGGCTTCAATTTCCTGTCGTTCTCGGGGCTGGTGGTCACCTATCTCTTCTTCCAGATCCCGCTGATGATCCTGATCATCACCCCCGCGCTCGACGGGCTGCGGCGCGAATGGCGCGAGGCGGCGGAGATCCTGGGCGCCAGCTGGGCGCAATACTGGCGGATGGTCGCCCTGCCGATCCTGCTGCCGTCGCTGCTGGGCACCTTCGCGCTGCTCTTTGCCAATTCCTTCGGCGCCATCGCCACCGCCTATGCGTTGATCGGGCCACAGCTCAATATCGTGCCGATCAAGCTGTTCGCACAGATCCGCGGCGACGTTCTGGGCAATCCGAACCTGGGCTATGCGCTGGCCTTCGGCATGATCGTGATCACCGCGGTCGCCAATTTCCTCTACATCTGGCTGCGGGCCCGGTCCGAGAGGTGGATCAAGTGAAGAAGTTCGGCGCCTGGATCGTCCTTGTATTTGGCCTCGGCTATTTCGCACTGCCGCTGTTCGGCATGACCGAGTTCTCGCTGAAGATGCGGCGCGGGGTCTATTCCTTCGACGCCTATGTCAAGGTTCTGAACGACCCCGCGTTTCAGGCCACCTTCGCCTATTCGGTCGTCATGGCGCTGGCGACGATCGTCTTCGGCGTGCTGCTGGTGGTCCCCACCGCCTACTGGGTGCGGCTGCGGCTGCCGCAGGCCCGGCCGCTGATCGAGTTCATGACGCTGCTGCCGCTGGTGATCCCGGCCATCGTCGTCGTGTTCGGCTATATCCGGATCTACAACACCTCGTCGTGGCTGCCGCTCACCGGGACGCCGATGGGGACGAATATCCTGCTGATGTTCGGATATTCCATGCTCGCCCTGCCCTATATGTACCGCTCGGTGGACACCGGTCTCAGGACCATCGACGTGCGCACGCTGACCGAGGCGGCGCAGTCGCTGGGCGCCGGCTGGATCACCATCATGGCGCAGATCATCCTGCCGAACGTGCTGGTCTCGGTGCTGTCCGGCGCCTTCCTGACCTTCGCCATCGTAATCGGCGAATTCACCATGGCGGCGCTGCTGGACCGCCCCGCCTTCGGCCCCTACATGCAGCTGCTCGGCGCCAACCGCGCCTATGAGCCCGCTGCGCTGGCGGTGATCGCCTTCGCCATCACCTGGGCCTGCATGGGCCTGATCCAGCTTGTCACCCGCCTCCAGAAACACACACGGACGACGCATTGATGGCCTTTCTCGAACTCGCCGATATCGAAAAGTTCTATGGTGCGCTGCATGTCGTGAAGGGCTTCGACCTGGCGGTGGAGCCAGGCGAGTTCATCTCGTTTCTCGGCCCTT
>JBFXGQ010000152.1:0-8797 GCA_050177915.1 Pseudodonghicola sp.
TGGTCAGCAGTTGCAGCAGCTTCCAGGCGCGGGCATCCTCGGCGTCGACCTCGACCGTGCGGGCGGGCCTGCCGTCCTCGATCGCGGCCTGGGCGGCGGCCAGCAGCCGATCCTGCTGCTGGGCTTCCTTGTCGTTGCCCTTGAGCTTGCGGACCAGGTTGGCGCGGCGCTTCTCGATGGATTCGAGATCGGCCAGCATCAGCTCGGTCTCGATGGTCTCGGCATCGGCGACCGGGTCGACCCGGCCCTCGACATGGGTGATGTCACCGTCCTCGAAGCAGCGCAGCACATGGGCGATGGCGTCGACCTCGCGGATATTGGCCAGAAACTGGTTGCCCAGCCCCTCGCCCTTCGAGGCGCCCTTCACCAGGCCGGCGATGTCGACGAAGGTCATCCGGGTCGGGATGATGGTCTTCGATCCCGCCACCTCGGCCAGCTTGTCGAGCCGCGCGTCGGGCACCGCGACCTCGCCCACGTTGGGCTCGATCGTGCAGAACGGAAAATTCGCCGCCTGCGCCGCGGCCGTCTTGGTCAGCGCGTTGAACAGAGTGGACTTGCCCACGTTGGGCAGCCCCACGATCCCCATCTTGAAGCCCATCTCGGCCCTCCGCATCATCGGTTTCGGCGCCTTCTATGCGGTCGGAGCCCACACTGCAACGGGACTCGGGCGTTCGCGGGGACGGTTTCCGGCGCGGAAACCGGGCTGAAATCCGGCGCGGATTTCAGCCGCATCCCCGGCCGGCGGGCAGCGGCTGTTTTCCGCGCCGGAAAACAGGCCGAAATCCGCGCCGGATTTCGGCGGCCGCAGGCGCGCCTTTGGCATTGATTTCCCCCTGCGTATTCGCCAAACCAAGCCCGACGACAGCGGCCGGCAGATGCCGGCAGACAACGGGGAGGCCACCCATGACACGCATCGACGCCAAATTCGCCGACCTCAGGGCGCAGGGGAAGAAGGCCTTCGTGTCCTATGTCATGGCGGGCGATCCGGATTACGCCACCTCGCTCGAGGTGGTGAAGGGGCTGCCGGGGGCCGGCGTCGACATCATCGAACTGGGGCTGCCCTTCACCGATCCGATGGCCGATGGCCCCACCATCCAGGCCGCCGGTCAACGGGCGCTGGACGCCGGCATGACGCTGCGCCGGACGCTGGCGCTGGCGGCGGAGTTCCGCAAGACCGACGACACGACCCCCATCGTGCTGATGGGCTATTACAACCCGATCTATTCGATGGGCGTCGACACCTTTCTGGACGCCGCCAAGGCGGCCGGCATCTACGGGCTGATCGTCGTCGATCTGCCGCCCGAGGAGGATGACGAGCTCTGCATCCCGGCGCAGGCGGCGGGGCTGAACTTCATCCGCCTGGCGACCCCCACCACCGACGACACCCGCCTGCCCAAGGTGCTGCAGAACACCTCCGGCTTCGTCTATTACGTCTCGATCACCGGCATCACCGGCGCGGCCGAGGCCCAGGCCGGCGACGTGGCGCCGGAGGTGGCGCGGATCAAGGCCCGGACCGAGCTGCCGGTGGTGGTGGGCTTCGGCATCAAGACCCCGGCCACCGCCGAGGCGATTGCCGGCGTCGCCGACGGCGCCGTGGTGGGCTCTGCCATCGTCAGCCAGATCGCCGCCGGCAAGCCCGCGGCCGAGGTGCTGGCCTATGTCAAGTCCCTGGCCGAAGGCGCGCACCGCGCCTGAACGGCACCTTATGCCGGCACGCGCCGCCGCATCAGGTGGATGCCGGAATATTCCGCCACCAGTTCGTCGTTCTGATTGAACACCTGATTGCGCACGGTCATCCGGCCGCGGTCGGGGCGCGTTTCCGAGGCCTTGCTGGCGGTCACCTCGGCCCGCACCCGCAGGCTGTCGCCCGGCCGCACCGGCCTGATCCAACGGATATCCTCCATCCCCGGCGAGCCCATCGAGGCCTCGGCCCAGAGGCCGCTGTCGTACCATAGCCGGAAGGCGGTGACCAAAGTGTGCCAGCCGCTGGCGATGATGCCGCCATAGATGGTCTCCTGCGCCGCCGCCTCGTCGATATGGAAGGGCTGCGGGTCCCAGCTGTTGGCGAACTGCATGATCGCCTCCAGCGTGATCGTCCTGGCTTCGGTCTCGTGCACGAAGCCCAGCGGGAAATCGTCGAAATAGAGTGTCATGGGCGCCCCTTACGGTTGTGTCGCCCCGTCATAGCCGGTCGCGGCGGTGCCGGGAACCGTGCCGCTCCTGCTACGCCCCGTCCGGCGCGGCCGGTCATTTGCAAGATTGTCTAATGCCCCGGCTATTGGTAACCAAACCTGACCAAAGATCTCGCAGGGAGGGCGGCGCGCCATGGCAGTGATCACCAATATCGAGGATCTCAAACGCATCTACCAGCGCCGCGTGCCGCGGATGTTCTACGACTACGCCGAAAGCGGCAGCTGGACCGAGCAGACCTTCCGCGACAACACCAGCGATTTCGCCCGGATCCGCCTGCGCCAGCGGGTGGCGGTCGACATGTCGGGCCGCTCCACCGCCGGGCGGATGATCGGGCAGGATGTGACCATGCCGGTGGCGCTGGCGCCGGTGGGGCTGACCGGCATGCAGCATGCCGACGGCGAGATGAAGGCGGCCAAGGCCGCGCATGACTTCGGCGTGCCTTTCACCCTGTCGACCATGTCCATCAACTCGATCGAGGACGTGGCCGGCTACACCGGGCAGCCGTTCTGGTTCCAGCTCTACACCATGAAGGACGAGGACTACGTGCGCCGGCTGATCCAGCGCGCCAAGGACGCCCGCTGTTCGGCGCTGGTGATCACGCTGGACCTGCAGATCCTGGGCCAGCGGCACAAGGACCTGAAGAACGGCCTTTCCGCCCCGCCCAAGCTGACCCCCAAGACCATCGCCAACCTGATGACCAAATGGCGCTGGGGGATCGAGATGCTGGGCGCCAAGCGGCGGCATTTCGGCAATATCGTCGGCCATGTTCACGGCGTCTCCGACGCCTCGCAGCTGGGCGCCTGGACGGCGGAGCAGTTCGACCCGACGCTGGACTGGGGCAAGATCGAGAAGTTGATGGAGCAGTGGGGCGGCAAGGTGATCCTCAAGGGCATCCTCGATGCCGAGGACGCCAGGATGGCCGCCAAGCTGGGCGCTGACGCCATCGTGGTGTCGAATCACGGCGGCCGCCAGCTCGATGGCGCGCTGAGCTCGATCCGCATGCTGCCGGCGATCCTCGATGCGGTGGGCGGGCAGACCGAGGTCTTCCTCGACAGCGGCATCCGCTCGGGCCAGGACGTACTGAAGGCGATGGCGCTGGGGGCGCAGGGCACCATGATCGGCCGCGCCTTCGTCTACGGGCTGGGGGCGATGGGCCAGCAGGGGGTGACCACCGCGCTCAACGTCATCCAGAAGGAGCTGGACACCACCATGGCGCTCTGCGGCGAACAGAAGGTGGCCGATCTGGGCCGGCACAACCTGCTGGTGCCGGAGGATTTCGGCGGCCGCTGGCAGGGGTGAGCGGCGGCTGCGCTGCGGGAGACTGCGGGCGTTGCGAGAAGACGCGGCTTTGCCCGGAACAAGGCGCGAAGCGCCGCCGGGCAGCGCCCGACCGCCCCCAAGGGCGGGCGCTTCTGCAACGGGCGCGCACAGAACGCACGCCCGATGTCTTGACGACCATAAAGTGACGTTCTCATAGCAATGCAGCGCCCGCCCGCGGTCGGACGCTGCCCTCTGGTGCGCAGTAGGGCCACAAGCCGAGAAGGGCTTAAAGCGCCCCCTCTCTGCACCAGCGGCGGCGCGCTGCCTTCCCCGCCGTCTCCGCTCCGGGGTCCGCGATGCCCGGCAGGATACGGCTGCCACCCGCGATCCGCCGGTTTGACCCTTTCCTTTTGGGGCAGACTCGTCTATAGGCGCGGCTTCACGCGGGGCTACAGCCTTGGAGGAGCCCCGCCCTTACATTGGAGAATATATCATGGCTGGTGAGATTCCTGATCTCGAAGCTCTGGAACGGACGGGGACAGGCAAGGGCGCCGCTCGTCAAGCACGCCGCGACGGCATGGTTCCGGGTGTTGTGTTCGGTGGCGACAAAGAGCCGCTGGCGATCCAGATCCCGTTCAACGTGCTGCTGAAGAAACTGAAGGCGGGCCGCTTCAAGTCCACCCTGTGGAACCTGAAGGTCGAAGGCCACGAGGACGTCCGCGTTATCTGCCGCGACGTGCAGCGCGACGTGGTCAAGGACCTGCCGACGCACCTCGACCTGATGCGCCTGCGCCGCACCTCGAAGATCAACCTCTACATCCCGGTTGAATTCATCAACGAGGAAGCCGCCCCCGGCATCAAGCGCGGCGGCGTTCTGACCGTCGTGCGCCCCGAGGTCGAACTGGTCGTGACCGCCGGCGACATTCCGGAAAAGCTGACCGTGGACCTGACCGGCAAAGCCATCGGCGACGTGATCACCATCTCGGCGATCGACCTGCCCGCAGGCACCAAGCCGACCATCGACCGCGACTTCGTCATCGCCAACATCTCGGCCCCGTCGGGCCTGCGTTCGGCCGACAACGAAGAAGAGGGCGAAGCGGAATAATCATCCGCCTTGCACTGCATTCGGGAACGGGGTCCTTCGGGACCCCGTTTTCGTTTCGGGACCCCAACCGTCCTTTCGGCAACACACGCAACAGAGGGCGGCGCCCGACTGCGGGCGGGCGCTGCTGAGCTGTGGAAGCGTCACTTTATGGGCGCAAAGGCATCGCGCATCAGTTCCATGCGCAACGGCTGCAGAAGCGCCCGCCCATCGGGGCGGACGGGCACTGCCCGGCGGCGCTGCGCGCCTTGTCCCGGGCAAGACCTCCCTGCCTCCCCCGCTCTGGATTCCGCGCCGGTTTCCGGGCATGTAGGGGCGGATCCGTCCCAAGCACGAGGAACGCCATGCAGCTCTTTGTCGGTCTCGGCAATCCGGGGGCGAAATACGCCCGCAACCGGCACAATATCGGCTTCATGGCGGTGGACCGCATCGCCGAGGACCACGGCTTCGGCCCGTGGAAAGCGAAGTTCCAGGGCCAGATCGCCGAGGGCCGCCTCGGCACCGAAAAGGTGCTGCTGCTGAAGCCCGAGACCTTCATGAACCTCTCCGGCCAGTCGGTGGGCGAAGCGATGCGCTTTTACAAGCTGACGCCGGACGACGTGACCGTGCTGCATGACGAACTGGACCTCGCCCCCGGCAAGGTGCGGGTCAAGCAGGGCGGCGGCCATGCCGGGCACAACGGCCTGCGCTCGATCCACGCCCATATCGGCGAGGCCTATCGCCGGGTACGGCTGGGCATCGGCCATCCCGGCCGCAAGGAGGCGGTGGCGGGCTACGTGCTGCACGATTTCGCCAAGGCGGACGAGGACTGGCTGGACGACGTGCTGCGCGGCGTCTCGGGCGGGGCGCCGGCGCTTGCCGCCGGCGATGGCGCCAGGTTCATGAACGCGGTGGCGCTGCGCACCGCGCCGCCGCGCCCCTCGACCGGCGCCAAACCCGCCGCCGCCAAGCCCGAAGCACCGGCAGCGGCCGCCGAGGACAGCCGCACACCGCTGCAGAAGCTGGCGGACAAGTTCCGGTGAGACTGCCCGATACGCTCCGCCGCCAGGCCGCCTCCTGCGCCAAACTCGGCTCGCCCTTCATGGCGCGGCTGCTCGCCGGCCTCGCCGACCGCTGGCCGGGCGACAGCGCGCTGGGGCAGCTGTGCGAGAGCTGGCCGGACGACGATCTCGGGCCCGGCGGCGCCTCCCTTCCCCTGCGCATTGCCGGGGGCCTGCATGCGCTGGTGCTCTCGGGCAGCGATGCCGCGCTGGCAGCGGTCTACCCGCCCAACGAGGGTCCGGACGCACAACTGATCGACGCGGTTCTGGCGGCCCTCACCCGGCATGAGGCGTTCTTCCTGGACTGGATGCAAAGCCCGCCGCAGACCAATGAGGTACGCCGCGCCGCCGCGCTGATCGCCGCCGCCCATTGGATCGCCACCCGCCATCCGCTGCCCTTCGCGATCTCGGAACTGGGTGCCAGCGCCGGGCTGAACCTGATGTTCGACCGGTTCGCGCTGGAAACCGGCGCCGGCCGGCTCGGCCCGGCCGATGCCGCCCTGACGCTCACTCCGGACTGGGACGGCCCGCTGCCCGCGGCCGCGCCGCTGGAGATCGCCGAACGCCGCGGCGTGGACCTGAACCCGATCGACCCGCACAGCCCCGAAGGCGCGCTGCGGCTCTCTGCCTATCTCTGGGCCGACCAGCCGCACCGGCTGGCGCTGACCCGCGCCGCCATCGCCGCACAGGCGGCAACCGTCGACCGCGGCGATGCCATCGATTGGCTGAGCCAGCGTCTCGCCGCGCCGCGTCCGGGACACGTCCATCTGATCTATCACACCGTCGCCTGGCAGTATTTCCCGCGCGCCGCCCAGGATCGCGGCCGCGCGCTGATCGAGACCGCCGGTGCCCGCGCCACCGCCGACCGGCCGCTGGCCTGGCTGGCCATGGAGAGCGACGGCGGCAGCGGCGCCGCGATCACGCTCAGGCTCTGGCCCGGCGATCTGACCGTCGCATTGGGGCGGGCCGATTTCCATGGCCGCTGGCTCAGCTGGCGCACCGCCTGACCGGCTGCCGCCGCGTCCCCCTTGCCGGAAGCTCCGCGCCCGGCTCAGATAGCGCGGGAGTGGAGGAGTGAGACAATGCGCATCATCCTGAAATGGCTGGCCCGTATCCTGCTGGCGCTGGGGCTGGCGGTGCTCGTCGTGGGCCTGTGGAAACGCGAGGAGGTCATGCGCCTCTGGGCGGTGCGGACGCTGTTCGACGAAAGCAGGATCGTCGACAACTTCTCCCATATGGACGCGGCCTTTCGCGCGGTGCCGGTGCCACGCGGCGCCGGACCGGTCAGCGCGCTGGACCATGGCGCCGCGATGGCGCTGCCCACCGGCGCCGAGGACTGGATCCGCGACCGCAGCCTGACCTCGCTGCTGGTGATGCAGGACGGCCGGATCCTCCACGAGGCCTATTTCCGCGGCACCGGTCCCGACGACCGCCGGATCTCCTGGTCGATGGCCAAAAGCTATCTCTCGGCGCTGTTCGGCGTGCTGATGGCCGAGGGCAAGATCGCCTCGCTCGACGATCCGGTGACCAAATACGCCCCCCAGCTCAAGGGCGGCGCCTATGACGGCGCCAGCCTCCGCAACGTGCTGAACATGGCCTCGGGCGTCACCTTCGACGAGGATTACTTCGACCAGAATTCCGACATCAACCGGATGGGCCGGGTGGTGGCGCTGGGGGGCACGCTGGACGATTTCACCGCCAGCTTCACCGCGCGCTTCGCCAAGCCGGGAGAGAGCTGGCAATATGTCTCGATCGACACCCATGTGATCGGCATGGTGATCCGCGGCGCCACCGGGCGCACGATCCCGGATCTGCTGGCCGAGAAGATCGTCGCGCCGCTGGGGCTGGAGCGGGACGGCTATTACATCACCGACGGCGCCGGCGTCGCCTTCGTCCTCGGCGGGCTGAACTTCACCACCCGCGACTATGCCCGCTTCGGCCAGATGATCCTGCAGAACGGCCGCTATGGCGACAGGCAGGTGGTGCCGGCGGACTGGATCGCCGCGGCGAGCTTGCCCAGCGCCCCCACCGCGCCGGGCAAGATCGGCTATGGCTATCAATGGTGGGTGCCGCTGGGCGCGCATGAGGGCGAGTTCATGGCCCGCGGCGTCTACGGCCAATATATCTATATCGACCAGCCGCGCGGCGTGCTGATCGTCACCACCGCCGCCGACCGCGGCTTTCGTGACGCAGGCGTGAACGAGGCCAATATCGAAATGTTCCGCAAGATCGCCGAAAGCCTGTAGACTGACCCGATGAAACCGGAAGACAGCATAAACGTCCTCGGCGGCGCGCTCCTGCCCTGTTCGGCCGATCCCCTGACCGGGTTCTTCCGCGACGGGCATTGCAACACCTGCGCCGAGGATCACGGCAGCCACACCGTCTGCGCGGTGATGACCGACGAATTCCTCGCCTATTCGAAATACCTCGGCAATGACCTGACCACGCCGCGGCCCGAATTCGGCTTTGCCGGTCTCAGGCCCGGCGACCGCTGGTGCCTGTGTGCCGCGCGCTTTCTGCAGGCCCATGACGAGGGCTGCGCGCCCCGGGTGCATCTGGCCGCCACCCACCGCCGCACGCTGGAACTGGTGCCGCTGGCGATCCTGCGCGGCCACGCGGCGGATTGATCAGCCCCTGCCCCGCTGCTGCATTGACCCGGCCCCAGTTTTCCTTTCTATTGCCCGCCATCAGCCAGCCCGCGCGGCCCTTTGCCCGCCCTCGCCAGCCCGGTTCCCACGACATTCTGCCAGACGAGGGCATGCTATGAGCTTTATCGCCATGAACCGCTTCAAGATCCGACCCGGTCGCGAAGCCGATTTCGAACAAATCTGGAAAAACCGCGAAGCACGCCTGAACCAGATGAAGGGCTTTCGCGAATTCCGCCTGCTGAAGGGCTCCGAAGGCGAGGATCACACGCTGTATTCCAGCCACACGCTGTGGGACAGCAAGGACGATTTCACCGCCTGGACCGAATCCGAACAATTCCGCGCCGCCCACAAGAACGTCGGCAAGCGCGACGGCGAGAGCCCGATCATGGGCCACCCGCAGTTCGAAGGTTTCGAAACCATCCTGCTGGAAGCCTGATCCCGGCAAGCGGGGAAAAGCAAAAGGCGCCCTTCGGGGCGCCTTTTTTTCGTGACCGCAAGACAGCGCGGGACAGGGCGTCGGTCGCCCCCGCGCTCAGTTCGCCATAGATCGGAAG
>JBFXGQ010000153.1:0-8793 GCA_050177915.1 Pseudodonghicola sp.
CAGGCGCTGATCTCGGAGGTGCGGGTGCACAATGTGACCGCGCTCTTGTCGATGGAGGAGATCAAGTCGACCACCGATCTGCCGCTGGAGGAGTGAGGCGGCGCCGTCCCGGTGGTTGCATTTTGCACTGAGGTTCGCGCCCGGCCCGGGGATGGGCGCGAACCGGGGCTGAGGCTCCGGGGGCGTTGGGTCTCTCGCGCCGTGGGGTGTTCGCTCAGGGCGGGATTGTGGACATCGTGACCCGGTATCGGCTCAGCCGGCGCGCGCCATCAGCCGGGCGAGGCCGTGGAAATGGTAGGTCCCGGCATAGTTTGGCGGCGCCCCCGGCCGCAGCGCCAGCCGGTCGCCGCGGCGCATCTCGCGGCCGAGCCGGCGGTCGCGCAGCAGCGCCCGCACCGCCGCATGGCCGAAGGCGGCGGTGCAGGCGTGATCGACCCGATGGGGCAGCGGCCCGGCGGCGCGGGCGCGGGCGTAGAACGGATAGGGGGTCTGAAGGAAACCGGGATCGGCGCGGGCTTGCCGCGGGATCTTCATGCCCGCAGGCTGCCGCAGCCACTGGTCAATGCAAGCGCGGCTTTGCTACTCTGGTCGGCATGACACGGCTTCCCCTGCAAACCCGCTGGATCGTGCTGGGCTTCCTGCTCGGCGTCGGCCTGCTGTCGGCGGTGATCTGGCGCTATGGCTACCTGCAGGCGCTGGGCCAGCTGGAGCAGCGGGCCGAGGCCGATCTGGCGCTGGCCAGCGACCGGCTGACCACCCAGCTGCAGCTCTATCAGGGGCTGGCGGTGCTGACCGCCGGGCGGCCGGCGCTGCGCGGGCTGGAGGATCCGGCGCGGCGCGACCGGGCGCAGGCGCTGCTGCGCGAGCTGGCGGACAAGTCCGGCGCGCTGGATCTGGTCTATGTCGATGCCTCGGGCCATGTGCTGGCCGCCGCCACCCTGGGGCTGACCGGCGCCGACATCAGCCGCACCGCCTATTTCCGCCGCGCCCTGCACGGTGCGCTGGGGCGGGGTCACGGGCTGGCCGGGCCGTTGCAGCGGCGGGCCTATTATTTCGCCGCCCCCGCCTTCGGGCCTGCGGGGGCGGTGCGCGGCGCGGTGGTGGTGGTCGCCGATATCGCAGAGATCGAACGCAGCTGGCGCGGCAGCCTGCCGGCGGTGTTCTTCACCGATGCCGAGGGCACGGTGTTCATCGCCAACCGCTCCGAGCTGTTGTTCTGGGCACGGGCGCCGGGGCAGGTGGGGCTGAGCCCGGCGGAGGGCGGCGCGGCGCCCTTCGCGGCGCGGCGGCTGGGCGCGCATGAGATCTGGCGGCTGGACTGGGGCCAGTATCTGCCGGCGCGCGCGCTGCATCTGTCGCGGGCGGCGCCGCTGGTGGGGATGACCGGCGAGATTCTGGTCGATGTGGCGCCGGCGCGGCGCATCGCCGGGCTGCAGATGGCCACCGTCGCGGCGATCTGCCTGGCCTTCGGCGCGCTGCTGTTCCTGGCGATGGAGCGGCGCCGCACGCTGGCGGTGGCCAATGCGGCGCTGGAGCAGCGGGTCGCCGACCGCACCCGGGCGCTGTCCGCGACCAACGCGATGCTGCGCCGCGAGGTCACCGAGCGGCAGGAGGCGGAGGCGGCGCTGAAACAGGCGCAGGCCGATCTGGTGCAGGCCGGCAAGCTGTCGGCGCTGGGGCAGATGAGCGCCGGCATCAGCCACGAGCTCAATCAGCCGCTGCTGGCGATCCGGCAGTTCGCCGACAATGGCGCCGCCTTCCTGGCGCGGGGGCGCGGCGACAAGGCGGGTGACAATCTGCGGCGGATCGCCGATATGGCCGGCCGCATGGACCGGATCATCAAGAACCTGCGCGCCTTTGCCCGCAACGAACGCGAACCCTCGGGCAAGGTGGATCTGGTCAAGGTGCTGACCCAGGCGGTGGAGCTGACCGAGACGCGGCTGCGCGGTGCCGGGGTGCAACTGGTCTGGACACCGCCGACCGCGCCGATCCATGTCTGGGGCGGCGAGGTGCGGCTGGCGCAGGTCTTCGTCAATCTGATCAACAACGCGGTGGATGCGATGTCGGGACGCGGCGAGAAACGGATCGAGATCGGCATCGCCGACGCGGGCGCCCGGCTGGCGGTCAGCCTGCGCGACAGCGGCCCCGGCATTGCAGATCCCGAGAAGATTTTCGAGCCGTTCTATACCACCAAGGAAGTGACCGGAGAGGAGGGGATGGGGCTGGGCCTGTCGATCTCCTACGGTCTGGTGCAGAGCTTCGGCGGCAATATCCGCGGCGCCAATGCGCCGGGCGGCGGCGCCGTGTTTACCGTCGAGCTGGACCGCTGGCAGGAGGAACGTGCCGCATGACCCGCAAGGTGCTGCTGGTGGACGATGACGCCGCCGTGCGCGATGCGCTGGGCCAGACGCTGGAACTGGCCGATCTTGAGCCGATCAGCGCCAGTTCCTTCGTCATGGCCAAGGATCATATCACGCCGGAGTTTTCCGGGGTGATCCTGTCCGACATCCGGATGCCCGGGCGCGACGGGTTCCATCTGCTGGGCTACGCGCAGCAGGTCGACCGCGAACTGCCGGTGATCCTGCTGACCGGCGAGGGCGACATTCCGATGGCGGTCAAGGCGATGGGGCAGGGCGCCTTCGACTTCCTGGAAAAGCCCTGCGCCGCCGCCGATCTGCTGCCGGTGCTGGAACGCGCGCTGAAGACCCGCGAGCTGGTGCTTGAGAACCGGCGGCTGAAGCAGCAGCTGGAACGCGGCGATCCGGCGGCGCGGATGCTGTTCGGCAATTCGCTGCAGGCGCAGGAGATGCGCGCGCGCATCCGCAGCGTCGCCCCCACCAATGCCGAGGTTCTGGTGACCGGCCCGGCCGGCAGCGGCATCTCGAAGGTGGCCGAGGTGCTGCATCTGATGTCCGGCGTCGCGCGCGGCCCCTTCGTCAAGCGCCCGGCGGCGGGGCTGACGCCCGAGGGGCTGGCCGATCTCTGCCTGCAGGGCGCCGGCGGCTCGATCTTTCTGGACGAGGTGGCGGCGATGCCCGAGGCGACGCAATTTGCCGCGCTGGAGGTGCTGGAGCAGGGCTCGCCGGCGCGGGTGATCGCGGGCTCGACCGCCGATCTGGCGCGGCGGGTGGCCGAGGGGGCGTTCAACGCCGATCTGTTCTACCGGCTCGACGTGATGCGGGTGCGGATCCCGGCGCTGAGCGAGCGGCGCGAGGATATCCCGGTGCTGTTCCGCCATTATGTGGCGCAGGCGGCCGAGCAGGCGGGCATCCCCGCCCCCGAGGTCAGTCCGGAGCATCTGGCCGGGCTGATGGCGCAGGACTGGCCGGGCAACGCGCGGTCGCTGATGTCGGCGGCGATGCGCTTCGTGCTGGGCATGCCCGAGGAGGTCGGACGCGAAAGCGCGCTGGGGCTGGCCGAGCAGATGGCGCAGGTCGAACGGTCGCTGCTGATCGCCGCGCTGGGGCGGCAGAACGGGCGCGCGGCGGCGGCGGCCAAGGCGCTGAAGCTGCCGCGCAAGACCTTTTACGACAAGCTCGCCCGCTATGGCATCCGGCCGGAGGATTACCGCCGCTGAGCCTCACGGCTTGTGCGGAATTCCGCACAAGCCGATTTGAAACCGTGCGGAATCCCGCACAGTGCGATTTTGCGTTGCCCTGCGGGAGCTGAGAGTCGCTCCATAACTCACTGAAACTTGGAAGAGAATCGGATCGCCCTGATTCTAGGCAGCGCGTGCTTGAGCGGCACAGGGCGAATCGGTTCACTAGGCGCAACGCATCGATTCCCGGTGCGGACCGGGGCTCGGGTGGCCCCGGAGAAGTCAGAACTTCGGGAGGAGTGACCGATGAAATTGTTTGGCATGGCCGGTCTGGCCATTGCCCTGGGGATGTCTGCCCCGGCGGCTTTCGCGCAATGCGACGACGGCGAGATCGTCATCAAGTTCAGCCATGTGACCAATACCGACAAGCACCCCAAGGGGATCGCGGCGACCCTGCTGCAACAGCGCGTCAACGACGAGATGAACGGCAAGGCCTGTATGGAGGTCTTCCCGAACTCGACGCTTTACAACGACGACCAGGTGCTGGAGGCGATGCTGCAGGGCGACGTGCAGATGGCCGCGCCGAGCCTGTCGAAATTCGAACAGTTCACCAAGAAATTCCGCATCTTCGACCTGCCGTTCATGTTCAAGAACATCAACGCGGTGGATGAGTTCCAGAACTCGGACACCGGTCAGGCGATGAAGGAAAGCATGGTGCGCCGCGGCCTGCTGGGGCTGGCCTTCTGGCACAACGGCATGAAGCAGATGTCGGCCAACAAGCCGCTGATCCTGCCCGCCGACGCCAAGGGGCTGAAGTTCCGGGTGCAGAACTCGGACGTGCTCAAGGCGCAGATGGCGGCGCTGGGCGCCAGCCCGCAGCCGATGGCCTTTTCCGAGGTCTACGGCGCGCTGCAGACCGGCGTGGTCGACGGGCAGGAGAACACCTGGTCGAACATCTACGGCCAGAAGTTCTTCGAGGTGCAGGACGGCACCACCGAGACCAACCATGGCGTGATCGACTATCTGGTGGTGACCGGTGCCGACTGGTGGGACAGCCTGCCGGAGGACATCCGCACCCAGCTGGCCACCATCGTGGCCGAGGTTTCGGCCGAGCGGAACGCCGCCGTGGGCGAGGTCGACGGCCAGGCGCGGCAGGCCATCCTGGACACCGGCGCGGTGATCCGCGAACTGACGCCCGAGCAGCGCCAGGCCTGGGTCGATACGATGAAACCGGTGTGGACCCAGTTCACCGACGACGTCGGCCAGGACAACATCGACGCCGCCCAGGCGATCAACGCCAAGCACTGAGACCGGGACATCCCGGCCGGCCCGGCCCCCGACCGAGGCGGGCTCGTGACCCTGTCATGAGCCCGCCCTTGGCCCGTCGCAGGGCCGTCGCGGGGCCGGGCCCGTCCTGTCCGCCTTTCACAACAACATCGCCAGTCATGGGGAGAACCATGTCGGTATATTTCGCACCGCAGTCCGGTCTGGGCCGCGTGGTCGAAGAGATCGAGGAGACGGTCATCGCACTGATCCTCGGGCTGATGACCATCCTCACCTTCGTCAACGTCGTGCTGCGCTACGGCTTCAACACCGGGATCATCTGGGGGCTCGAGGCGGTGAGCTTCCTGTTCGCCTGGCTGGTGCTGTTTGGGATCAGCTATGCGGTCAAGGTGACCGCCAACCTGGGCGTCGACGCGCTGCTCAACATGCTGTCGCCGGGGCGGCGACGGCTGCTGTCGCTGCTCGCCGCGGCCGTCTTCATCGCCTATGCCTGCCTGCTGCTGAAGGGCGCCTGGGACTATTGGGCCAATTTCGCCAACCTGCCGCAGACCACCGGACGCTGGTTCCCCACCGGTCTCGAGGAGATGAAGCGCACCAGCTACCGCGGCTGGTACGAGGTGGTGGACATCCCGATGCCCGACTGGCTGCGCTGGCTCGAGCCGGTCATGAACGACGGCGAGCATTACGAGAAGATCCCGCGCTTCATCCCCTATTTCATGCTGCCCTTCGGCATGGCGCTGCTGCTGTTCCGCGTGCTGCAGGCCAGCTGGCGGCTGGCCACCGGCCGGGTCGAGAGCATGATTGTCAGCCACGAGGCCGAGGATGCGGTCGAAGACGTGGCCCACCTGAACCGGGAGAACTGAGCCCATGGACGTCGTCCTTCTCTTTGCCATGATCGTCGGGCTGATGCTGATCGGCGTGCCGATCGCGGTGTCGCTGGGCTTTTCCTCGATCGTGTTCCTGCTGGTGCTCAGCGACACCTCGCTGGCCGCCATCGCGCAGAGCTTCTTCCAGGCGATGGCCGGGCATTACACGCTGCTGGCTATCCCCTTCTTCGTGCTGGCCTCGTCCTTCATGTCGACCGGCGGCGTGGCGCGGCGGATCATCCGGTTCTCGATCGCGCTGGTGGGGCATTTCCCCGGCGGTCTGGCGATCGCCGGGGTGTTCGCCTGCATGCTCTTCGCGGCGCTTTCCGGGTCCAGCCCGGCAACCGTGGTGGCCATCGGCTCGATCGTCATCGCCGGCATGCGGCAGGTGGGCTACAGCAAGGATTTCGCCGCCGGCGTGATCGCCAATGCCGGCACGCTGGGCATCCTGATCCCGCCGTCGATCGTCATGGTGGTCTATGCCTCGGCGACCGATGTCTCGGTCGGCCGGATGTTCCTGGCCGGTGTGATCCCCGGGCTGATGGCGGGCACCATGCTGATGCTGACCATCTATATCATCGCCAAGCTGCGCAACCTGCCGCAGGGCGAATGGAAGGGCTGGGGCGAGGTCTTCAGCGCCGGGTTCGACGCGATCTGGGGGCTGCTGCTGATCGTGATCATCCTGGGCGGCATCTATGGCGGCATCTTCACGCCCACCGAGGCCGCGGCGGTGGCGGCGATCTATGCCTTCCTGGTCGCCACCTTCGTCTATCGCGACATGGGCCCGCTGGCGCGCCCCGAGGGGCAGCGCAACCTGACCCTGATCGAGAAGCCCATCGCGCTGGTCACCGCCTTCTTCCACCGCGACACCCGCGACACGCTGTTCGAGGCCGGCAAGCTGACCGTCACGCTGATGTTCATCATCGCCAACGCGCTGATCCTGAAACACGTGCTGACCGACGAGCAGATCCCGCAACAGATCGCGGCGGCAATGCTGAACGCCGGCTTCGGCCCGGTGATGTTCCTGGTGATCGTCAACGTCATCCTGCTGATCGGCGGCCAGTTCATGGAACCCTCGGGCCTGATCGTGATCGTGGCGCCGCTGGTGTTCCCGATCGCCATCAGCCTGGGCATCGACCCGATCCACCTGGGCATCATCATGGTGGTCAACATGGAGATCGGCATGATCACGCCGCCGGTGGGGCTGAACCTCTTCGTCACCTCGGGCGTCGCCGGCATGCCGATGATGCGGGTGGTCAAGGCGGCGCTGCCGTTCCTGGCCGTGCTCTTCGTCTTCCTGATCATGGTGACCTATATCCCGATCCTGTCGACCTGGCTGCCGACCACCTTCATGGGGCCAGAAATCATCACCAAGTGATCATCACCAAGTGAGGGGATGAACGGGACACCGGTATCGAGTGACAGCGGTAACGAGCAGCCGCGCGGGGGGAAGCGCCCGCGCGGCATTTTCTTTGCCGGGTCGGTGCGGGGCGTGCCTCCGGCGGAGGTATTTGGGCCAAGATGAAAGCCCGGGCGCGCCGGGGAGGCGGCGCGGCGATCCGGCGGCGGGCGGATCAGCTGCTGGGGATCTTCAGGGTCAGGTTGCGGCCGCCCTTCTGATAGCGCAATTCGGTGTCGCCGATGGCAACGACCTTGCCGCCGTCGACGCTGTCGCCGACCTTGACCTTCTTGTAGCGGCCCGAGGGCAGCCGGATCAGCGCGCGGCGGTTGGCGGCGGTGCCGTAGACGCCGATCAGGTTCAGCTGGCGCAGGTTGATCTCGTTCTCCAGCGTCGCCTGCCGCGCCACCGAGGCCGAGGAGGGGATGCTGGGGGCGACCGAGGCCGGTTCCGGTTCGGCGTCGCCGCCGTTGTCGCCACCGTTGTCGGGGATGCCGAGCGAGGCGCGGTCCGAGCTGCGGGCGGTGGGGTTGAGCTCGCGCGGACGCGATTTCGGCACCAATGCCACGGCGACCGCCTGGGCGGTGGCGCTGGTGGTGTCGTCGGCCGGCGGCTCCTCGACGGTCTGGGCGGCGGTCTGGGCGGCGGCCAGCGCGGCGGCGACCGCCTCCTGCAGGCGCTGCGGCCGCAGGCGCGGGCGCAGCCGGCCCAATTCGTCGCGGCTGCGGCCGCCGAGCTGGGCGCGTTCGGTCTGTTCTATCAGGTCGGTGGGGCGCGGCCGCGGCCGCAGCCCGGCCAGATGGTCGCGCAGCGCGTCGGTCTCGGCGGCGGCCTCGGCCTGGGTGGTCAGCCGTGCCGGCAGCGCCGGCGGCACCACCGGCGGACGGCGCTGGTAGACGGCGACGCCATCGGGGCTGAGCGCACCATCCGGCGTCGCGGCGACCAGGCCGCGGTCGTCGAGCGCGAAGGCGAGCCCGGCGGCGGCGGGCGAGGCGACGGCATTGGGCCCGGCGTCGGTGTCGAAGCCGGCGGCGGGCGGCAGCGCGACGGCGTCCTGCGACATGTCGGTGCGGTCGATCGAGGCGACATAGAGGTCGTTCAGCCCGATGATCGCCGGTGTCTCGGGCTCTGTCGGGGCGGCGGGCCAGATGCCGGTGGCGGCATAGAAGGTCTCGTCATCCGCGCTGCCGAGGTCGGGTTCCGGCTCGGCCTCCAGCTCGGGGTCGAGACTCGGGTCCATTGCGGCGCTGTCTTCCCCGGCGACGGGCTTGTCGGGGCTCAGCGCCTCCAGCACGGCGCTGTCGGTATCGGTCAGTTGCGGCGCCTGGGGTTCGTCGCCCGGGGGCGTCTCGGGGTCGGTTGCGGCGACGGCGGCGGGCGGCTGCGGCGGTACCTCGGTCCGCGGTTCGGCCGGTGCCAAGGCGATCTCGGGCGCTTCGGCATCGGGCGCGGCGGCGAGCCGGGTCTCGGCGGGGGCGGTGCGGAACAGGCCGGCGACGCCGCCGTCGAGGAACAGCGCCGCCCAGGCCGCGACGGCGGCGAGGAAGACCAGCAGCACCGCGGTCAGGATCAGCCCCAGATAGCGCGGCTTGCCGCCGACCCGCTGCGCCTTGCGGGCACCGAAGACGGTCATCCGCTCGACCTCCTCCCGCGCGGCGGTGCGGGCGGGCGGGTTCGGGGCCGGGTTCGGGGCCGGGTTCGGGGCA
>JBFXGQ010000154.1:0-8739 GCA_050177915.1 Pseudodonghicola sp.
GACGTGGAAATTGTAAAGCTTGCGGGCCGAGCCGTAGCGTTTGAACTCTTCCGGCCTGGCATCGGCACCGGCGCGCTCCAGCAGGTCCTTGAGGATCTCGACATGCTCGGGGCGCATCTCCTTCTCGACGCAGTCGGCGCCCAGCGATTTGACCGAACCGCGCACAAACAGCCGCGCCTCGTAAAGCGAATCCCCCAGCGCGTCGCCGGCATCGCCCAGCACCACCAGATTGCCCGATTGCGCCATGAAGGCGGACATATGGCCGATGCTGCCATGCACCACGATGTCGATGCCCTTCATCGAGATGCCGCAGCGGCTGGACGCATTGCCCTTGATCACCAAGAGCCCGCCATGGCCGGTGGCGCCGGCGTACTGGCTGGCGTCGCCGTCGATCACGACCATGCCGGACATCATGTTCTCGGCCACGCCGGGGCCGGCGGAACCAGTCACATGCACGGTCGCCTGCTTGTTCATCCCGGCGCAGTAATAGCCGGTGGAGCCCTTGACGGTGACTTCGATGGGCGCGTCGAGGCCGACGGCCACCGCATGGGCGCCGCGCGGGTTCTCGATCAGCCATTGGGTCTGGTTGGTGTCTTTGGCCTGCGCCTGCAGCGCCGCGTTGACCTCGCGCAGCGGGGTGGTGGCCATGTCGATGGACTGCATGCTCAACGCTCCCAGAAATAGACGGTGGCGGGTTCGGGTTCCCAGACGCGGGCGTTTTCGATCCCCGGCAGATTGGCGAAGGCGCGGTATTCGCTGCCGAAGGCGACATAATCGTCGGTTTCGGCCAGCACCGCGGGCTTGCAGGCGATCGGGTCGCGGACCACGCCGAAGCCGTTCCTGGTGCCCACCACAAAGGTGAAGAACCCGTCCAGATCGGCCAGCGTGCCCTCCAGCGCCTCGCCCAGATTGGCGCCCTCGGCCAGACGCGAGGAGATGTAGCAGGCCGCAACCTCGGTATCGTTCTCGGTCTGCGGCGCGAAGCCCTTCTGGGTCAGCACCCGGCGCATCTGGTTGTGGTTCGACAGCGAGCCGTTGTGCACCAGACACTGGTCGTCGCCGGTCGAGAACGGATGCGCCCCCAGCGTGGTCACCGCACTTTCGGTCGCCATGCGGGTGTGACCGATGCCGTGGCTGCCGCCCATCGCGCGGATGCCGAAGCGGGCCGCGACCTCCCTGGGCAGGCCGACCTCCTTGAAGATCTCCATCGCATGGCCGACGCCCATCACCCGGATGCCGCGTTCGGCCATGAAGGCGCGCGCTGGCGCCTCCGCCTCGTCCGGCAACGCCAGAACCGCGTGGGTGTCGATCACCTCCATCGTCACCGGCACGCCCAGCGCCTCGCCCAGCGCGATGTCGAGCCCGTCGAAGGCCGTCTCAGGCCTGTCCGACTGGACCGTCATCTTCAGACCTTCGAACGCCTCGCCATAGATCGCGATCCCGGCACTGTCCGGGCCGCGGTCGGTCATGGTGATAAGCATATCGGTCAGCATGTCGCCCAGACGTGGGCGCAGATCATCCTGTTTCAGGAACAGGCCAACGATGCCGCACATGGTGTTTCCCGTTTCGTTTCGACTCGATGTTGTCGAGATCTTGGTAGCGGGAAATTTGACCTAGCAGCAAGTAATTTTCCTGATGAGAAATCATGCGACCACAAAGTGCGCACAAAAATCAGGCAGCCTCCCGCCGGAACGGGAGGCCGCTGCCGCCAAAACGGGCGAAAAACTATTTCTGCTGCGGATAGGTGATGATCGACAGATAGCGCGCCGGCAGCTCGATCAGCCCCTCGGGCCCATGCGGCGCGTCGGCGTCGAACAGCAGGCTGTCGCCCGGCTCCAGCCGGTAGATCCGGTCGCCGTGGCGGTAATCCACCCGGCCCTCGATCATATAGAGGAATTCGATCCCCTCGTGCTGGAACACCGGAAAGCGGTCGCTCTCGGTGCTGAGCACGATCATATAGGGTTCCACCACCACGCCGGAGCTGTTCGATCCGATATGGCCCAGCAGGTTGTACTGATGCCCGGCCCGGGTGCCGGCGCGTTCGGTCTCCACCCCCTGCCCCGCCTTGACGTGGACGCAGCCGCGTTCCTCCTCATAGCCGGAGAACAGCTGCACCAGCGGCACCCGCAGCGCATGCGCCAGCGTCTGGATGGTGCCGAGCGAGGGGGAGATCACGCCGTTCTCGATCTTCGACAGCATGCCCACCGACAGCCCCGCCTGCGCCGCCAGCGTCGCCCCGGTCATCCGCTGTCGCTTGCGCAGTTCGCGCACCTGGCGGCCGATCGCAACCTCGAGGTTCTTCTCGCGGCTGTCGCGCAGCGCGTGGGGGTCCTGGGTCAGCCCGTCGGTGATCTTCTTGGTCGGCATGCGGTCCTTGGGGGTGTCGGGGAGAGGCGGAGCGGCGTTGCGCGCCCCGTCGGGCAGGGGTCAGCTAGTCAGAAAGCCGCCCATGATGTCAAGCGGTTGGCCTGGGCCGAGTCCCCCCTCCCCTCTCCCTCTCTCCCCCTCAAGGGGGGGGGGAGGGCGGCGGGACGGCAGGCGGGGCGTCCGCAGGATCAGCGGCTCAGGGCCATTTGGCCAGCGGCGGCAGGCTCATCAGCACGGCGTTGGCGTCATGGCCGGTCTCCAGCCCGAACTTGGTCCCGCGGTCGTAGACCAGATTGTATTCGGCATAGAGACCGCGGTGGATCAGCTGGGTATCGCGGTCGGCCTCGGTGAACGGCTGCACCCGGCGCCGCTCGACCAGCGGCAGGAAGGCCGGCAGGAAGGCACGGCCGATGTCCTGGGTCAGAGCGAAATCCGCCGCCCAGTCGCCGGTGCAATAGTCATCCATGAAGATGCCGCCGACGCCGCGGGCGCGATGGCGGTGGGGAATGTAGAAATATTCGTCCGCCCAGTCCTTGAGCCGCGGATAATGCGCCGCCCCGTGCGGGTCGAGATGCGCCTTCTGCGTCGCGTGGAAATGCGCGGTATCCTCGTCATATTCAATACAGGGGTTGAGGTCGGAGCCGCCGCCGAACCACCAGGCCTGCGGGGTCCAGAACATCCGGGTGTTCATATGCACCGCCGGCACATGCGGGTTCTGCATATGGGCGACGAGGGAAATGCCCGAAGCCCAGAACCGCGGATCGTCCGCCATCCCCGGCAGCCCCTTGCGCGCCATCATCGCCGCCTGCGCGCGCGCGCCGAGTGTACCGTAGACGGTGGAGATATTGACGCCGACCTTTTCGAACACCCGGCCGCCGCGCATCACGCTCATCAGCCCGCCACCGGCGTCCGAGCCGTCGTCCGAGGCGCGTCTGGTCTCGCTCACCTCGAACCGGCCGGGGGCGGCGCCGGACAGCGGGCCCACCGCATGGCTGTCCTCCAGCGCCTCGAAGGCGGCGACGATCTCGTCCCGGAGCTGGCGGAACCAGGCGGCGGCCCGGGCTTTTTCGGTCTCAAAATCGGTGGTCATCTGGGCTCCCCCGGGGCTGTCGGCCGGCTGCCGGTTTCTGGGCGGCCAATCTAGCGGGATGGGCGGCGGGGGCCAGCGGTTTTCGGCAAAGGTTCGCGATTTGCTGCCGGACGCAGCCGGGGGGGCTCTGCCCCCGTCGCGGCGAGCCGCGCCTCCCCCGGGATACTTGTGGCCAGAAAAAGAGCGGGGCCGGGCCGGGATCGCGCCGCCGGCGGCTTCAGGCAAAGAAGGCGTCGCGGCCGGGCGGGTCTCAGTGCGGGTGTCAGTGCGCCGGCGCGGCCACCGGGTCGAGCAGGGTGCGGCCGCCGTCCAGCGTCAGGATCTGGCCAGTCATGAAGCCGGCGGAATCCGAGGCCAGGAACTGCACCGCATCGGCCAGTTCCGAGGGCGCCGCGATGCGGGCCAGCGGCGTATGCTCCTCGATATCCTGCCGGTATTCGCGGTTGTCCTTCAGCGTGGTTTTCAGCGAGGCGCTCATCACCGAGCCGATCGCCACCGCATTGACCCGGATCCGGTGCGGCGCCAGCGCCACGGCGAGCGAGCGGGTCAGCTGGTCCAGCGCGGCGGAGCTGACCGAATAGGCCAGCAGGTCCGGATGGGTGCGACGCGCGGCGATCGAACTGAGGTTGATGATCGCCCCGGCGCTCATCGTCTCGCCACGGTCCTTGGCCTGCTTGATCATCCGCCGCGCCACGATCTGGCTCAGCCGCATGGCGGGCATCAGGTTCTGGTTCAGCAGCGCAATCACCGAATCGTCGTCCGGGTCCAGCGGGTCCGACGGGATCACCTGCCGGGCGCCATTGACCAGCACGTCGACCTGATCGAAGGCGTCGATGGTGGCCGAGAGCAGATTGGCGATGGTCAGCTTCTCGCGCAGGTCGCCGGCGAAATAGCGGACATTGCTGTCCTCGACATGTTCGCCCAGCTCGTCGATCAGCCGCGCCTCGTCGATGTCGGCGAACATGACATTGGCGCCCTTCTCGGCGAACTGGCGGCCGATGGCCAGGCCGATGCCGTTGGCGGCGCCGGTGACGATGGCGGTCTTGCCGGCGATGGAAAAGGACATTTCTGCTCTCCTTCGGAACGGGTCAGGCGCGGTGTCGCAGCGGGCGCGCGGCGTGCAGGATCTTGAACCGGCTGTCGCCGGCGATCTCGCGATGCTCGGCAAAGGCAGCGGTCAGGGCGGCCTCATAAGGCAGATGACGGTTGGCCACCATCCAGAGCTGGCCGCGCGGGCTCAGCAGGCGGGCGGCCGCCGAGATAAAGCTCTGGCCCAGCGCCGGATCGGCGCTTCGGTCGGTGTGGAACGGCGGGTTCATCACCACCGCGTCGAACGGCCGGTCGGCCTGGAACCGGGTGGCATCGGCCCAGTGGAACCGGACGCGCGGGTCCTGGATGTTCTGTTGCGCGCAGCTCAGCGCGATATGGTCGGCCTCCACCAGATCGAGCGATTCGAGCTTGTCGTCCGCCAGCAGCCGCGCCGCCAGATAGCCCCAGCCGGCGCCCAGATCGGCGACATGGCGGCCCGGATGCGCCGGCAGGCTGTCGGCCAGCAGTCTCGAGGCCGGGTCGATGCCATCGGCCGAGAATACCCCGGGCGCGGTGACGAAGCCGTCGACCCGCTGGCTCACCGGTTCGGTCCAGTCGGCGAAGGCGGCCGGATCGGCGCGGAACCAGAAGATGCGGCCATGCGCCTTGGAGAGCGCCCCCTCGACCGGCACGCGCTTGCGTACCTCACGCAGCAGGCTGTCGACACCGTCGGTCTTGCCGCCGTCGACGATCACCAGCCCGTCGCTCAGCGCGGCGGCGCGCGCGATCAGCGCCTGCGCCTGACGTTTGGCGCGCGGCAGGCAGACCAGCGCGGCGGCGAAACGCATGTCGTCGGGCGCGTCCCAGCGCAGTTGATAGCCGGCAGCGGCCAGCGCGTCGTGATCGGGGCGGAACGGCTGCACCAGCAGGGCGCGGTCCTGCGCCAGCGGCGCCAGATCGTCACCGGCGCGCGGGTGGAACACCACCACCGGGCCGCTGTCGGGGAGCACCAGCCCCCCTTCCTCGGCCGCAAGAGCGAGACGGGCGGACAAGACCCCCGTTACTCCTCTTTTTCCATGGTGCACTGCAGCGGGTGCTGATGCCGGCGGGCGAAATCCATCACCTGCCCCACCTTGGTCTCGGCGATCTCATGGCTGAACACGCCTACCACGGCGACCCCCTTCTTGTGCACGGTCAGCATCACCTCGAAGGCCTGGGCATGGGTCATGCCGAAGAACCGTTCCAGCACATGGACGACGAATTCCATCGGCGTATAGTCGTCGTTCAGCAGCAGCACCTTGTACAGCGGCGGCCGCTTGGTCTTCGGACGGGTCTTGAGCAGGATCGAGGTTTCGCCGTCGTCGTCCTGCTTGTCCGTCATCATCAATGGCTGTAGCAGCATCGCGAAGCTCTAATCCGGGTTCCGGGACATGTGGTGAAGGGATAGACCACATATATAGTTCCGCAGGGGTTTAGAAAAGGGAAAGCCGACTGGCAAGCCATGGCACGCAGATTGACAACCGTGGGTTTCGATGCCGACGACACCCTGTGGCAAAACGAACGCTTTTTCCGGCTGACCCAGGCCCGGTTCGCCGAGCTTCTGTCCGATCATGCCGAGGCCGAGCATCTGTACGACCGGCTGCTGGCCGCCGAGAGGCGCAACATCGGCCACTACGGATACGGCATCAAGGGATTCGTCCTGTCGATGATCGAGACCGCCATCGAGGTGACCGAGGACCGCGTGCCGGCTTCGGTCATCCGCGAGCTGATCGCGGCGGGGCAGGAGATGCTGGCCCATCCGATCGAGCTGTTGCCGCATGCGCGCGCGGCGGTGGAGGCGCTGGCCGACAGCCACCGCGTGGTGCTGATCACCAAGGGCGACCTGATGGATCAGGAGCGCAAGCTGGCGCAATCGGGTCTGGGCGATCTGTTCCACGGGGTCGAGATCGTGTCGGAAAAGACGCCTGCGACCTATGCCCGGGTGTTCGACCGTCACGGCGACGGTGCCGAGCGGGCGATGATGGTGGGCAACTCCATGCGCTCGGACGTGGTGCCGGCGATCGAGGCCGGCGGCTGGGGGGTCTATGTGCCGCATGGGCTGGTCTGGGAGATCGAGCACGCCGAGGCGCCGGACAAGTCGCCGCGCTATCGCAGCATCGCGGATCTGGGCGCGCTGCCCGACCTGATCGCCCGCATCGAGGCAGACTGAGCGCGCCGTCTTTTCGCCACAATGGCCGGTGTTGAGGCCGGGCAGATCCCTGCCCCAAGATGTTGACGTCCGCCGTGACAGTAATTCAACATCCGCCTGCAACCTACGGGTTTATTTTGATTATTCCCTATGTTACCCTTACCCTAACAAATCGACAAAACAGCCCGCGGACATACCGGGGGCAACGAGGCAGACAGAGGCAATATCGTGCAGGTCCGGTGCATCCCCCCGGCCCGTCCCGGGCTGAATCTACTCTCCGCAATTCTGCTGGCGGCGCTCTGGGGCGCCCTGCTGGTGACGCTCAGTCCCGGCGCCGTGCGGGCGGCGCCCTATGCGGCGATGGTGATGGACGCGCGCACCGGCGAGGTGCTGGATTCGCGCAATGCCGACACCCGGCTGCACCCGGCCTCGCTGACCAAGATGATGACGCTCTATATCGCCTTCGAGGCGGTGCGGAACGGCGAGATCACCATGGATACCATGGTGCGCGTGTCGCAGAACGCCGCCAACGAGCCGCCGTCGAAGCCGGGGCTGAAGGCCGGCCAGAAGATCGCGCTGCGCTATCTGGTGCGCGGGGCCGCGATCAAGTCGGCCAATGACGCCGCCACCGCCATCGGCGAGGCGATCAGCGGCTCCGAGGCGGCCTTTGCCCGCCGCATGACCCGCACCGCCAAGGCGCTGGGGATGTCGCGCAGCACCTTCAAGAACGCCCACGGGCTGACCGAGGAGGGCCATCTGTCGACCGCGCGGGACATGACCATCCTGGGGCGGCACCTGCTGTATGACTATCCCGAATACTACAACCTGTTCTCGCGCCAGAGCGCCGATGCCGGCGTCAAGACGGTGACCTCGCACAACCGGATTCTCGACAGCTACAAGGGTGCCGACGGCATCAAGACCGGTTACACCCGCGCGGCGGGTTTCAACCTGGTGGCCTCGGCCCAGCGCGGCAACAAGAGAATCATCGCCACCGTCTTCGGCGGCAAATCCTCGACCGCGCGCAACGCCAAGGTGGCCGAACTGCTGGATCTGGGCTTCCGCAAGGCGCCGAACAATTCGCCACTGCGCCGACCGGCGCGGCCGGCCTATGGCGGCGGCAACGACGAGGGTCCGGTCGAGGCGGTGGTCGCCAGCGCCGCCGACACCAGCCATGGCGAGGCCGGCAAGGTCATCCGCCTGGCCGGTTCGGTCCAGAGCAGCCTGCGGCCGATGGCGCGGCCGGGCAGCGGCACGGTCGAGGTGGCGCGCGCCGACAGCGGCCCGGATGCCGATGTCATCGCCGCCGCGGTGGCCCAGGCGATCCTCGCCTCGGCGGATGCCGCCGACGTCGCCGGCGACGCCCCCGCCGAGACCCTGCGCCCGGCGATGCGGCCCGAGGATCTGGTGATCGGCACCGACACCCCCGAGGCCGAGGTCGCCGTCGAAGAGCAGGAGATCGTCACCCGGCTCTCCACCTCGGGCGAGCGGCACTGGGGCATCAACGTCGGCCAATACGCCAGCCGCTATCAGGCCGAGAAGATCCTGCTGCGCACCGCGCTGTCGGAGATGGAAACGCTGGACGGCACCCTGCGCAAGGTGGTCCACGGCAAGCGCGGCTTCGACGCCAATTTCATGGGCATGACCGAGGAAACCGCCGATCTGGCCTGCCGCCGGCTGAAGGCGCGCAACGTCACCTGCAACCTGATCGGCCCGTCCTGAGCCGGCCACCGGCCGGATCGCGGGGCGACGAAAGCGAAGGAGCGGCCGGGGCCGCTCCTTTTTCATTGCGGGCAGGTCGCCCGTCGGCGGGGCCGCTCAGGGCTTCGGATGGTCGTCCCATTCGTCGCTGAGAATGCGGCGGCTATCGCCCTCGGGGTCGTCGTACTGGCCGGATCGGACCGTGTAGATGAAGGCCACGAGCCCCACCGCGCCCAGCGTCAGCGAAATCGGGATCAGATAGGACAGGACTTCCATCGGCTTACCTCAGTCGCAGCGCGTTCAGCGACACGGTAATCGACGAGGAGGACATCGCCAATGCGGCAATCAGCGGCGTCGCCAGCCCGAT